>NZ_JCACKR010000089.1:0-2156 GCF_059505485.1 Stenomitos rutilans | reverse complement strand
GAGAAGCTTCCCCTTTTCTTAACTCTGCTAACGGTAGAGACAGGGCAAGAATAAGGAGCATGGGCGTTGCTGAAAGGCTGTATGAACTGAAACAGAATTTCGAGCATACAGCTCCTCTTCATAGCCAGAACGGTTCGCTTGAGCGGCGATGCAAAACCAGAGCAGTAGACGAAGAGACTCTGCACGTCCGCTCCAAGCGAATTGTTATGCGGCATCTGTACTAGAATGAGGCACTGACTAGTTCACCAGAAACAGCAAAATACTCTCGTGTGAAGTCGATCGCGACTTGCTCATCAAACCCTTTGCAGGTGTATATGACGATCGAGAAAAACTGGGCGTTGCTCCAAAAATAGGCTGATATACCGGAGTCAATTAATGGCACAAACGCATCATATCCAGCATTCTCCCCTTTACCCATGCCTGAAGCAGGCGCAAAAATAATAGGCTTGCTATACGTCTGAAGATTCAGGTGCGAGGCAATTCTCAGTAGATATTGCTCTAAATGATTTTCGTTGATCTCCGTTGTGTAAAAGCCTTCAATGAGTAAGCGCTGTCGAAAGACTTCGGGCGCGAGGTTCTTGATCATATTTTTGTTAAGGCTCTGCCACTACAGTTTTGTTGCAATGATAATTCCACTTGCCCAATTGAGCTTCGTGATGAGTAAATCGCTTCTGTTGCTTAAAGTTTTAATCAAGGAAGCAACTTTGAATCCATGACCTTCTAGCCAAGTGGTCTGTGGCAGCATATCATCAATGACATAAAAATCTCCTGGTCTGAGCAAACTCAATGTTTCATCAAGAAGCGTGTATTTTCCAACCCACGCATCTGCAAAAATTAGATCGAATCCTTGCTTTTGCTCGGTGAAACGCGGAATTACGTTGCCTGCATCCTCAATGCAAAAACTGACTCGTTGATCCTGTCCCAAATGTTTCTGAGCGATCGCTGCAACACGACTGTCATTGTCAACCGTAACAAGTTTTGATTCATCATCCATCCCGTCAAGCAGCCAAGCTGTAGCTAGACCTGTACCAGTACCAAGCTCTAGAAAATATCCTGATCGCTTGCTAGCAGCTAAGGTTTTGAGGAGAGAACCTGTGAGCGGCTCGGATGCCATTGAGAATCCTGCTGCTGTGGTTTCGGATAAGATTCGATCAAAAGTAGCGGGAGTTTGAAGATGGTCTTTATCATTCATCGCTTGAGTTACCCAGCGCACTGCTGCCCAGACTAACAAGATTTTAATTGCTCTCCCTAAAATCTCGATCGCGAACCCATAAAACTGCAATTACGCCTCAACAAATAAATTAAGCCGTATAACGGTGCTGTTCAGCGGCGGCGAATAGCCTTGACTCAACCCCAAGATCTTTCAACTATCCGCTGCATTTCAATTGTTAGACTGCCTTCAACGACCACATCTGCTGCTAGACTCAGGGACTTGAGTATAATTTTAGAATATGCCGACAGTTTTACGAATTGGTCCGTACCGCTTTTACTTCTATAGCCATGAACCAAATGAGCCACCGCATATACATATTGATCGGGACAACTCAACAGATTGATCGGGACAACTCAACAGCAAAATTTTGGTTGGAGCCAATCAGCTTGGCAAGCAGTATTGGATTGAGTGCAAAAGAACTGCGGAAGCTACAGTCAATAGTTCAAGAAAACCAGAAAATTTTAATGGAGGCTTGGAATGGGTATTTTGGCGATTCGAGCGGACGAGAGGGTTAAAAATGTTTACTTTACCGAAGAAACAATCAGCGTTGATTTAATGGATGGGCGGACAATTAGTGTACCTCTGGCTTGGTATCCAAGGCTACTTAACGCAACACCTAAACAGCGTGAACAGTGGGAAACTTGTGGTGGTGGGTATGGTATTCATTGGGAGAAAATCGATGAAGACCTCAGCACAGAGGGAATGCTCAGGGGCGCACCTGCCCCGAAAGCATTGGTACAAGACTGAAAGGGTAAGCGGTTTTACTTTAGAAGCTGGATATGAGCGCATATGAAAGCCACTGATTCAGAAGATTTACATTTTCCATCTATAGCGATCCTAAATGAGTTGTGAGAAACAACCATAGGAAAAAAGCTTTGGAAAGTCAAAAGAGCTGTCGGGAAATAAGAACGAAGTTAGCCAACATGACCTTTCAAGTTCTTCT
>NZ_JCACKR010000088.1:13202-61568 GCF_059505485.1 Stenomitos rutilans | reverse complement strand
CCATTGTACTAATTGCCTCTTTCACTCTGCATTCTCTTAAGATGCCGGGTTAATAAGTTGAACTTGGTTGAGTACGTGATTCACTTACTGCGCTTGCGGTTCCTGCATCATCTTCCAATTGGGACAACACTTAAGCAGATTGAGCAGCAGTTGGAACAATTTCTGGAATTCCATCAGTTTCTCTCAGCGGAGCAGGTACAAAAAACGCTCAGCTTTATCTTCTCATCAGTTACATAATCTTTTGCCGGGAAGGGAGTAAAAGCGAAGCATGACCGTGCTTGCGGTAGACTAATATCAAGACATTTTGACTAACTGTATTGAGTCTTATTCTCTTTTCCACACTTCAGCAGTCATGTCATGTCCATTTCCACCAATACCCACTAGCGTTTGAGCATCCTTGCTCATTGAAACTTTAAATATATTGTTTTGCTCCTGGATTGTGCCGATGTGTCTCCCAGTACCGACATCCCAAGCTTGGATCAACCCATCAGTCCCAGTACTCAGCAAAGTCTTGTTATCAGGGCTAAAGACGAGACTATAAACAGTATCAAGGTGTCGATGTAGATGAACATTTTTGAATTTATCAACTTTTTGAATCTGTTGCCCCGTCTCAAAACTCCAAATCCGAATATCATCAATCCTACCACCTGCTAGTAATCGTTCGTCAGAACTCAGAGTAAGCCCCCAAATTACAGTTGAAATACCTGTGTTCTCAAGAGTCCGCAGAACTACCCCTGCCTTCAAATCCCAAACTTTGATTTGGTACTCCCAACTCTTTGGACGAGTTCTATACAACGCATAATCTGCACTAATTAAGTATTGGCTGTCTGAAGTGAATATGAGCGGAGCAGAAACAACAGCAGGTAGTTTATATCTCTTCTTACCTGTTTGAAAATCCCAGGCAACGAGCTTATCAAATTCAGTAGCAAGAATCGTCATATCTGGGCTGAGAGATAATCTATTTGCCCAGCCTCCACCTTTAAAGGTACGAATTTTTTTACCGCTATCTATGTGCCAGGCTTGAATTAGACTCCCACCGCTGATCAATGTCTTACCATCAGAGCTAACAGCTAGAGAATAAATTCGATCTACATCACTCTGACCAAATAACTCCGCAATCATCCATGCTCGAACTTGCTGACCTGTTTGCAAGTCCCAAACGCGAATCGTTCGGTCTTCTAATCCGCCAGTAATTAAAATACAGCCGTCTGGACTGATGGCATGCGACCATTGACGACCTAAGTTGATAGATAGTTTGTGCTTGAAGAGGGTATGGAAATCTAACGTCATTTTCGCTCAAGTATTGAAACCGTTTACTTATAATGAATGGGTTTCCTGGCTCGTTTATCAAGTCGCTCGTAAGCTGCCTGAGCGGTGGGTAAGCTTTCGTAGGTGACAAAGTATTGAGTTGACCATTGGGAGATGCGATCGCCAAACCAAACTGATTCTGGGATCAAATCATGGGCATCTGCCTGACCGTTATTGTGGCTCAGGTGAATTGCGCCCACTGGATAGTTTTCGAGCAGAGCTAAACAGGTTTCCTGGGTTCGCTCTGGATCGCCATGATGCCAGATCAATACATGCGACACGTCCACGAGCAGGGGATAATCCACAAGCGTATCGAGGCTGGAATACCAGTATTCGGGTGAGGGCATGACTTCCAGAAATACAGGTACCTGCAATGTTTTTTCCATTTGCGCCAATGCCGTTTCGAGGTGCGATCGCTCACAGTCGCGCTGCAACGGCGGATGAAGCGATACCGCTCGCACATCATGATCCGCGATGAAGGCTGCATAGGGTTGCCAGGTTTTGGGTAAGAGCGGATTCAACCGTAACCGCATTCGCTCCTGATACAAACAAGCATCATGTAAAATCAACGGCATATTTCCGTAATTAACTTCTACCCCACAGGGACTCCCGATCGCCAGTTCCAAATACTGCAACTGCATCGGTTCGCGCAACGTTTGGAAGATGTCCAGACATTGATCGATTGAACGCATCCCGATCGCTGTAATACTAAGTCCCAACATTCAAGCCACTCCTAAACAATAGCGTCCATGTCGTTAAAGCTTCAGATATTGAGATTCATTCATGGTTTCCTCCTGTACAAAGGCGAAACTACCGATACCATCCCGCCACAATTTTCCAAGCAATTCGTAATTGTCTGCTGCCTTCAGTTCATCGCTTAGTTCATCCCAGTAATCGTATCCACCAATGTATTGAACCTGATTTGCTTCACACCATTCATTAAAAACAAAGTCTGACTTTTCTTCAAAACAGCCTGTATATTCCCATTCGCTTACCAACTTCTGATGAAGCTTTTCAGCCGCTGCTTCTGCTTCCGTTTTAGTCAAATAGCGGGCAACTCGTTTAGGAACGTAACTGCCAATCTCTCCTCCGCTATAGTTATCCCGTCCATTTCTACAAAAGTCTTCATAGTCGGTATGACCGAGTTCTAACCAATTGATTTCATCTAAAAAATCTAGATTCTGATATTCAGGATCTAGACTAAAAAACTCATCATTAAACTGAATGGCTGATTTAAAGACGCTGTAGACCAGATCGCCCGGACTCAATAAAATACCATTTGCGATCGCTGCTTTTGCTTTTTCTGAGTCTATCGATTGCAGCAGTTGATACGCCGTTGCTCGAACTGTTAGAACAGGATCATTATTTAGAGTAGCAATCAGTAAATCAATGCCTGCTTCACCATAGCTCAGTGCAGTGCTGAGAAGTTGCGATCGCTGTTCGGGTGGTGCGATCGTCAACCGCTGCTGGAGTCCTTCAATACCACCCAGCGTGGCGCTATTAATGGGTGGTGGCGTTTGTCCACCTAAAATGCCATCGGTTACTTGAGGGTGTTCCATAAAGTTGGAGATTTAGAGCGATCGGGTGACTTTGAAATAACCATTGCGCTTGATAGTTTGCTCATGAACGACTGCCAATGCACCTGCGGTATCCTTCCAAAGCTTGCTCAGTAGCTCAATCTGCTGCTGTGCTTTGAGTTCCTTAACCAGTTGACATCCCATTTCCCACCAATCGTCCTCTTGTTGTTGCAAAGGCAAGCCATTGTTAGCACGCCAACCATTCACATCAAATTTCATCGTGCGAACCCATTCAAATTCAAACAGGTTAGGGGTATCACGATCAAGGATGAGCCTCTCATGGATTAGCTCTGCTATCTCCTCTGCTTTTTCTCTTCGCAGATGTCGTGAGATCAGCCTGGGATTTTCCGTTTCCTCCATAAGTGCATCAAATGCCTCTGAATCTAATGAATCCCAATTAATTTCTGCAACTAGAGGACGTTCGACAACATCTGTGTAATCTCCTGCTGGATGAATGTCTTCAGGGATGGAATCACAGCGATAGAATGTTTCGTCATCGTATCCAACAGGAATTTCATAGATGCAATAGAGGGTGTCATTGGGCTTCAAGGGAATACCTGCCACGATCGCGCTTTTTGCTTTCTCAGAATCGATGTCCTGTAAGGCTTGGTATGCCTGTAAGCGAACCGCGATCGCATCATCATTTAGAATCGTAATCAGTAAATCAATCCCCGGTTCTCCAAGCTCTGCAATCTTTGGCATGACGGCAAGTTTCTGTTCTGTGTCAAGATGCAGAAACCGCTGTTGCAAGCCTTCCTGTCCACCCAGAACCGCTCCTGTGACAGGTGGGGCAACTTGACCACCCAGAATGACATCCGTAGCTTGGGGTTGTTTGGATTGTTCTGCCATGTGGTTTCACCAGCTCACGCTCTTGCGGTAAGGGTTCCCGTGACGGGGAAGTAGCCATCGCGATCAACGTTTTCTTCATGGACAAAGGTAAATTTGCCCATGCCAATCAAATTGCAGAATTCCTCTAAAAGCGGGTAATTTCGCTGACTCTGAAGCTGCTGCAACACTTCCTCCTGTGCCTCCCACCAGTACTCGCCCTGATCATCGTCTTCAGGAATATCTTCATCAACATAGTCACTCAGATCAATACTAATGTTGTGCGCTGTACACCAATCTCTAATGGATTGATTAAAGTTGCGATAGAAGCTACATAAATCGCCTGCAATATCTCTTAGATGATAGTTTCGAGGATTGAGATTAAGTTGATGACGCTGATTAAATGTTGCAAAATCTCCATTTGCTAAAAAAACTCGATGCAGGTCTTGGGCAATGGTTTCAGCTTGCTCTCGAAAAAAATAGCGCTCTACTGGATACAGCAGTTCTCCGTCATAACAGAAATCATGCGCTTCATATGCCTGTACAGAGTCTAAGAGGGTGTAATATTCATCGTCGTAGTCGATCGCCGAAATATATACCCTGTAAAGTCGATCGCCCTTCTTGAGGGGAATGCCTTTGGCGATCGTCTGCTGCACTTTTTTAACCGTTGTGGTTGGTTCAGCGATTGCCTGCTGCAACTGTTGATAGGCTGTTGCCCGAATCGTTAAGACTGGATCGCTGTTCAGTGTCGTGATGAGCCATTCTACGCCCGCTTCGCCATAGGCTAGGGCAGCCGTGAGGAGGTGCGATCGCTGTTCCAAATTGCCAGCCATAAAACGTTGTTGCAATCCTTCCATGCCACCCAAAACCACACTGGCATTAGGAGATGGAGCTTGACCACCGATGACTGCATCAGTACTTTCAGGATGAAGATTTGCGCTCATGATACAATTGTACTATAAATTTTCTACGACTTTAACATAAGTTGGCGCGGTCACAATCTCTTCATGAACAAACGCTAAACAACCAACCGCTTCCAGCCAAAGCTGCCCCAACAACTCGTACTGCTGGCTTGACTTCAATATTTCCACAACCTTACACTCCAAATCACGCTGTATTTCCCACCAGTCATCGATTTCGTAGTCGTCTTTCTCCCATTCCTTCCAAATAGACTGTTGTTCCTTTCCGAGTTTCAAATCATTTTGCAGGCTGTAGAAGCTGTTGATTCGTTGCTCGAACGCTGAACGGCTTTCACCTGGTAAGCGCACCAAAACATTGTTTGTTTTACACCACTCAATGAGGCGAAAACTTTCATTTTGACCAATATCAGAGATGTTTTCCTTTAAAGCTCGCCATTGATGATGTACTTGAGCCGCGATTTCTGCATTAGCTTGAGAAAGATGCTGAGAAACTAAGCCATGCTGATATTCGTTGTAAAACTCAGAGAGCGAATTTACGCCATCATAGGCGCGACAAATTTCTTCTACAGAATCGGCTAGATAATACCAGCAGTCGTTATAGCCAAGATAGGATTCGTACACAGTGTAAATGCGATCGCCCGGATTGAGCAATAATCCATCAGCGATCGCTTGCTGTGCTTTTGGAGAATCAATTTTTTGCAATAACTGGCAGGCAGTTGCCCGAACAATTAGGACTGCATCATTCACAGCTTCTACTAATAGATCAATTCCAGCTTCACCGTAGCTAAGGCTTTGTGGTAGCAGTTCTACTTTTTGATCAGGTGAAGCAACTTCTAATCGCTGATGTAATCCTTGAATGCCTCCTAAGATGGCTCCACTGGTAGGCGGATGTACGTGTCCACCTAAAACCAGATCGCTTTGCTGTGGCTGAGAGTCGTTAGCCATAATGCTATGTTTCCAGTGCTGTCAGGCGAAGATAGTAGGGGCGATCGATTACATATTCATGAACAAATGCCAGTGGTCTGTAGCGTTTTTGCTGCCAGAGTTCTCGTAGCAAGCTGAATTGCTTCTGGTTCTGCAAACTCATCAGCACTTGAAATTCGTATGCCCAATCTTCGTCTCCCCAATTTTTAGGTATCTTCGCATCCACAACGACTTGATTAGCTGCAACCCAAGCCTTCAAATTAAATCCCGCAGGTGTGTTGCTTTGAGAAATGCCACCAGCATCAAAGTCCTCATCGTCTTCCTCCAAATCATCCTCATCTGCTTCAATGTACGAATCAAGCTCATAGATTTCACAACCCAGGTTGCCAAACTTCTCCTCATAAACGATCTGGGCTTTTACTGCTGCGGCAGAAGGGTCAACATAATAGGCAATCAGACTCGGATCGTAGCCCTCGTCACAAGGATCTCGTTGATTGTCTTCTGGGGCATCTGATATGTATTCAAAAGCGTGACCGTCAGAATCTTGACTGGAGTGGTAGAGGGGATACTCTTCCAGATAATCCTCGTCCTCTTCCTCGTCAATTTGAGCGCGAATATAGTAGAGATCATCGCCAAAGGATACAGATGATTCGTATACGGCATAAATACGATCGCCAACTCTCAATGGCAATCCACGCTTTAATTCGAGATCGTTTGGTTTAAGAGACTTGAGCGGCAAGTAGGCAGCCATGCGAACCTGCAAATTGTCATCCTGCAATCCCCGCTGAATTAGCGGTAAAGCACTCTCCCCATAGGTTGCGGCTTCTGCCAGTGCTGCCAACTTCTGGGTGATGTCTGCCTGGTTAAAGCGGTGTTCCAGTCCAGCCAAACCGCCCAACACGGCACCACTGAACGGAGGGGGAAACTGCCCACCCAGAACAAGATCCTGAGCGTTGGGAGTAGAGGGTTGCGTCATAGAAGATCCTTTAAGGTGATGGCATTTGATGGGCGATCGGCACTCGTTCTAGAATGCCCATGCCAAACACTTTGTCTAACTCCAGGTAATCTAAATGCACATACCCAATGTGGCAATGGCAGGTTTCGTTGGTGCAGGGTCGTTCCACCAGAGCAGTTTCAAAGGCTGGATCATAGAGATTGCCGATCGCGTCCTTGATAAAATGACAGCGCCGCATGGTGCCTTCACCATCCACTGAAATGACTGATGCTCCGGCTCTACAAGCTTTGCCCAGACTGAGATAGTGATGAGTGTTCAGTTCATACAGCGGATCAATCGATTGAAAAAAAGCGCGATCGTCTGGGGTGAGTTGAGGCAATGCTGCTTTTACTGCATTAATCCAGAGATAAATGGATTGGGGCAGCCGTTGACGTAATGTAGTCATTGCTTCTCTAAATTGTAGAAAGCCAACAACACCAACGCTAAAGCGAATGCCATAATGCTGCAAATAGTTGCACTTTTCTAAAAACTGATCCAGCTTTGACCATTCGGGATGGAACGTTGTCCACAGTGCAAGGCGATCGGGATTTGTCTGCTCAATCCAATCAAGCGAACACGATAGATTCGTTTGAATTGCCACCTTCCGCACCTGCGGCAGATGGGACAACTGAGCCAGCGTTTGCTGATACCAGGAATGAATCAACGCTTCGCCCCAGGGTGTAAACAGAATCGAGAACTCATGCTGCGGATGATCAGCAATCCAGGCGGCAAATTTTTCTAGGGACTGGCGATCAACTGCCAACTCAGCAGCCGTTTGTTGTCGTTTCGCAAAAGGACAATATTCGCAACCATAGTTGCAGCTTACTAATGGACCACGATAAAGAATGGTGAGGTGCATGAGGGGAGGGATGAGGGATGAGGGGTGAAGGATGAACGATGAACGATGAAGGATAAATGGGTTAGGAGGGAAATGACGGTTTAATTCAAAATTCATCATTCCCTACTCCCTATTCCCTACTCCCTACTCCCTGGTTATTTCAATGCATATTGCGTCATGAGCGAGTGAACCTGATGGGAAAAGAGCCAGGGACCGATCGCATCCGATCTCTCAATCCCTGCTTCGGTTAACAAGAGTAAATCGGCTCGCTGGCTGGCTAGATGCCAATCCAGGAGCTGCTGAAGCGGCGGAAAATCGGCTAAAGGTTCTGTGTGGAAGCGATCGCGGTAGCTGGTTAAACTTAGTCCTTCATTGGATAGCAGGGAGAGTAGCAGGAAACGACGCTGTTGTTCCTCACGGTGGAGTTCAAAGCCGTAACTTGCTATGTCAAAGTCGGCATCCTCACGAGTCACATAGTGTTCCAGAATGTGACGCACCTCTTTGGCATTGACAGCATATTCATTGGAGTAATGCAGCGATCGGGTATAGGAACGTGCTCCGCAGCCTAAGCCAACCATGCCATCTGCCTGACAGCAATAAACGGGGCCAGATGTGGTAGCGGTATAGTTGGCGCGGAACATCCGCATTGAGATTTGAGTATAGCCTTCTGCATGCAGCAAAGCTCGTCCCGCCCGATAGCATTGTAACCGCACGTCATCCCATTCTCGATCCGTCAACCCTAAGCCAGTCAACGGACGCACATAAAGTGGGTAAAGATAAATCTCTTCGGGTTGAAATTGAAGGGCAGTGCGGATGGAATGTAGCCATGTGTCTACGGTTTGTCCAGGTAACCCGTAGATCAAGTCTAGATTGAGCGTGGGAAAGCCCAGATCCCGAATGCGTGTCAGAGCAGCCTGCACTTGAGTAGAGGTTTGGCGGCGCTGGGTTGCCAACACTTCTTGATCAACAAAGCTTTGCACTCCAATGCTGATCCGATCAACGTGGCGATCGCGCAAGAGCCGTAACTTCTCCGCCGTTGCTGTTTCGGGCGACACTTCCACCGAAATGGGAATGTTTTTAAGATTGGCACCCATTGTGTCTTCTGCCACATTGAGAATGGTTTCCAATGCAGCGATTGAGAGTTGAGTTGGCGTCCCACCCCCTAACGCGAAACGGGCAAATTGCACCGCTCCCAGTGCGGTTTTCACGCGCTCTGCTTGCCTCTGCACCGTGTTCACATACTGATTGACAAACTCATCATGATGATTGACGGTTGTAAAAAGATTGCAAAAGCCACAGCGCATCTCACAGAACGGAACGTGGATGTACAAAAACAGAGCATCCCGTTTCTCCGGTGACCAGATATCAGCGAGCGATCGTACCGGGAAGGGGAGGTATGCTGTTTTGTGAGGATAGGAGTAAACGTAAGTTTGGTAGGGCGATTGGTTAAGTAGGGGCGGGGGAGAGAGGGTGGGCATGGGAAGAAGGGGTAGGGCTAACTTGGTTTACTCGGCTGAGGTTTGCACATCTCGCACGGCTTGTTTTAATGTTTCAGCCGCTTGTTGTTGACGATCGGTTGCCGTTTGATCAATATCCGCATCGGTTACAAAGCCAACAGAGGCACGATAGTTATTCTTAATAGCTTGCAATCGATGCTGGGCCGCTTCAATGTCCTGATAGCTATTCATCTTCAGCGGTTGAATACCTTGTTTACCCAGCACCCGCAATTTTTCTCGATGACGCCTGAGAAGCGGCTCTATTGGGGTGTTATGAGGAAGTTGTTGACGTTGAACGTTCGGTATATCTGCTGTTGTATCCATTTCCAGAGTGTTTGATGTAATCAGGAAACTGCTATTCGACAACTCAGTTTCAAAATCGATCGCTTTACCCCCTTTTGGTGCTAGCCCAAACCATTGAAACAGCCTCACCAGCCAGGATAGGGGAAATTGGTAGCACGCCCCTACAGTGGTGCGATCGCCACTCAGTAGAACCCGGATGAATGTGCGATGAGCAGGATTAGTGCGGCTAACGGTTACATCTTCAATATCTGCGATCTGGCGGAACCCTAATTTCTCCAGCGCTTTTTGGGACTGCCGATAAAATGCCTGATTCAGGTTGTGGAAGGTTTTGCAATCCACCTGTTGAAAGATGTGCGGCTGCCCATAGAGCGATTGCATAGTTTGCAGTAACTTTTCAGCGGATGCTTGATTTTCTGAGTGTTCGTTTGACATAAATGTGCGGCTTCAGCTTTGGTAAACGTTCGCGGTATGCTACTTCTAGTATTCCCAATTTTCCCAGAGGATAAATTCTATCAGTGTTGTTGATTCTGAGTATGAAAAAGGTGCTGTATGCTTGAAATTTCGTTCGATTCATACTGCTTTTCAGCAACGTCATTCTAGCTTCTTACCGCTGTACTTCAGTGCAGTGGAATTGCTCTGATTCAATCAAAATTTCGGCATAGGGAACTGTCCAAACGTTAGGATGGGCAAGTCGATGTCCGGTGTAGCCATCTTCGCCGTAAGTGGTGCCGTGATCGGAGCAGAGGATGCCGAAAGTGGGAGCACGATCGTATAACGTTTTCCAGAGCGGCACGAGCGCACGATCAATGTATTCCAGGGCAGCCGCGTGAGTTTCAATGGAATCGGCGATCGCTCCAGGGAGATAGAAATAATTGGGTTGATGGAGCGCAGAAAGATTAATAAAGAGGAAAACGCGCTGGTCTTGGGGAAGATGATTGAGGCGATCGCACGCTAACGCAACCTGGTGAGCGGTGGAATTGCGATCGGTGACACCCAATGCCGGACTCCAATACTGCTCTTGAAACAATCCGGGTAAAACCTTTCCAAGCGGATTGCATTGATTGAAAAACCCAACACCGCCAATACAAATGGTGCGGTAGCCCCGGTCTGCTAACCCTTCTGGAAGACTTGCGCCATTGAGAACACAGGTTTCCGGCGCGATCGTGGTGCTGCCTTCAAACTGAAGTGCAAAGGGACGGGAATGGTTGCCAGGCGCGATCGGTGTGGGCAAAAACCCCGCGAAAAAGGCGTGGTGAGCCGCATAGGTAAAGCTACCGGGAGAATGGCGCATTTCCCAGCCAGTGTCGGGCAGAAGTGCAGCTAAATTAGGGGTGCGTCCTGCCTCCCATAACGATTGAGCGACATCATAACGTAACGTATCGAAGGTGAGAAAGATGATGTCATGGGTACCGACGATCGTGTTGTAATTCAGAATTCGGAATTCGGAATTCGGAGTATGCCATTCAGTATATTGAAAGTCAGGCATGTTTGGTTTGAAATTCGTAATTTAGCATTTGCAGTCTAATTTGCTCCAACTCAAAACTCTCTAGCAAAACTCAAAATCCAAAATCCAAAACCCAAAACTCAAAACTCAACTCCTTCCTGTTCCAACAGCATGGCAAGCTCGGTGGTATAAGTATCCCATCCTTGCCACGTAATCCCCTGAAGCAAATCACCAAACGCATTCAGTTCCAAAATATAGTGATCACGCAAATTGGGCGCAATTAACAAGTCAATGCCACAGTAAAAGCTGCGTGGGAAACAGGCAGCAGCACGTTCACAGGTGTGCAGCATCTCGTGCCAGTGATCGACTGATAATGCCTTTGGTAAAGCAGAAACGTCACGTCGATCGTTCCCCAAGTGTAAGTTGGTCATGGGACTATTTCCCACACGCAAAACCACCTGCCGCGCTTTGCCACCAATCACAACCACCCGCGCATCAAATTCTCGTCCTTCCAGCCGTGCTTTGGGCATCCACGCTTCGACCTGCGCCGACTCATTGAGTAAAAAATTGATGATATCGGCAATTTCATTGGGGTTAGAATACTGACGAATTTTGCGGGAGTTATAAAATCGCATGTCTCCCGCTTCCGTCACCCGCTCAACGGTGGTAGTGGCTCGTTCTGAAGTTCCGCGTCGCTCGTAGGCAACGACTCCAGAGGCAGACGAGCCATGTGCCAGTTTCACGAACACTCGCTGACAGTCCTGTACATTCATTTGTTCCACCAAATGCTCGTAACTGAGAATGGCAGCATCTGAATTCAGCGATCGCGGAGTTGGAATCTTGTGCTTCGCTAAAAGGCGCTGACACTGCACCTTGTCAAACATCGTGATGATGTCTTCTGGATGATTGAAAACGCTGCCCTGTATTTGTTCTGCCCAGTTTTGCAACTGCTGCCGCCAACCCAAATACCATTGACGAGGATAGAGAATGCGCCCCTTATCTGCGGGTAGATGGGAAGCGTTGATCGCCCCAATCCGCTGATGCTGACCTGTATCATCGACGTTCGCTCCTGCCGCAATCAACGCGCGATCGACCGTAAAATTTCGCTCTGGGGCATCAAAGCGAAACCAGAGATTCGGAGCCTCCCATTCGCTTAAGGAACACCGCCCTGCTAGCAGTTCCTCATAGGGCACCAGTGTAGCCGTTGGTAAGCCCAATCGAGTGAGCGCTTGTTGGAAAAGTGCCACTCGGCGAGTTTCAGGATTGGCGATGAGAACAAACTTGAGTCTGGAGCAATGGCTCATGCCGTTTCAGTTTATTCCTGCTGGTGACGGGCTTGGAGTTGTTGAAGCTCAGCAGTTGTAAATTCAGTAATGCGAACGATCGTTTCCAGTGGAATGTTCTCCTGAAGCATTTTTAGAGCCAGCGATCGTCGCTCTTCTTCTCTTCCTTCTTCTCTTCCTTCTTCTCTTCCCATCTGCTCGATCGAGGTGACGTAAGGCATTTGTTTCTCCTGCTCATACTGCTCAAGTTCAACCCGAAACGCCTGTTTCAAACCTTCCGGCAACTCCATCATCCAGTCCAGAAACCGGAATAAGTTCAGTATATCTTGCCGCTCATAGCCTTGCTCATAGAGTCGTGTGTCAACCTAAACTTCCATTCCTTGCGGCTGACCGCATCGTTACGAGTCTCCTTTGTTTTGAGATGCGCCATGACCGCAAGGGCAAAGGGATTCTGACTGACTTCCAACTC
Organism: Stenomitos rutilans; assembly: GCF_059505485.1. Lineage (NCBI taxonomy): Bacteria > Bacillati > Cyanobacteriota > Cyanophyceae > Leptolyngbyales > Leptolyngbyaceae > Stenomitos > Stenomitos rutilans. The sequence goes on along the minus strand of NZ_JCACKR010000088.1, from coordinate 49,187 downwards.
AGACCAGCGGGATGCATAATCCAGCAGCTTGATGATGGGAAACCGAAAGGTTGCTTCACAGCCCCAAAGTTCTTCCCGAAACGGTTGCGGTCGCCAGGTTGTTCGCTCATCTCCTAGAATGGCTAAACTTGCAATTCGCTGCTTATACCGATCGCGTAAACGGTAGTAGTACACAAACATCCGATCGCTGAAGCGACTCTCTTCCTGGTTTTGGATCTCAATATGCGCTAACACCCAGGTCTCCTCACCACTGAGTTTCCAGACTTTCACAAGTTTATCAACCAGCCGTTTACCCAGTTCCGCATCCCGCACGACCTGTCGTAACTCCTGATCCAGAAAGTCATAGCCTCGATTCCAGTCAATGTCGGCGTGAATCTGGGGAAAGAAAAACTGCATGAAGTCTTGAAAATAAACCTCCAGAATATCTTTCCAGGGGCTATCAAATTCATCCTGTTGCTCAGTCATCGGCTTGCTAAAAATTACTGCCTCAGTCGTGCTTTCAGAGAGATTCTGAGAGCGAAGGGAACTGAGACGGGTAACACGAACTACTCGGAAACCGCGCAATAGCGTTCTTCATACTCCTCGTATTCTTCCGTGCGTTGCTCGTCTGCAATGACCTGAATGCCTAAAGATTGCAACTGATCAATCATAGCTCCCGAAAGATAGCTCTCTGAAACATTGAGGATTTCCAGATCTCGAATGGCGTCACACTCCAGTAGTTTGGCGGCTCCTTCATCGGTGAGGGTGCCCATTGATAGGTCGAGCACTTGCAGTCCAGCCAGCAGGGGCGATCGCACCAATCGCTCAATCAAGTCATTGGTAAACTGGCTATTGCGTAAACCCAGATAAGTTAAACCGGGAAAGATCAACTCATCTAAGATCGGTGCTAGATCCTGTTCCCAGCAGTCGCCGCCATAGTTTTCGCTGCCGAACCAGAGTTCCAAATGCTCCAGTGCTGGAAAATCCCAGGCATAAATTTGCTGTACCGTTTCTCGGCTTAAGCCCCCAGTTTCGACAATGAGTGCTTTCAAATACTCATGGACGGCATTTTCTGCTGATGTGAACTGTAAGCCCATGCCGCCCCGCACTTGCAGCAGTTCTAATTGCGGATATGCCTGCAAGATTGGACTCATATCGCTTTGCATCAGCCAGGAAATCTCACACTCCTCAGAAGTGATATCGCCGATGAATAGAGCTTTTAGGTTGGGCAGGCGATCGCTTAGCGCTACCAAGCGTCCTACAAACTCTTGCGACGACGTATCTCCCGTACAGATCCCTTCTCCGTCATCCCATGTGCCAAATACCAACGCTTCAATTTGCTCTGGCTCTTGCGTATTGAGCAAGTCGTTGAGGCGATCGCTCATGACATCCTGCGTTTCATCATAATCACAGCGAAAGGCATAGGCAAGCTGTGACGGATTTAGCAACGCATCGCCCTGTACGCCCCCCTCATGAACCGTTCGATTGGCAAAGTGAGTGACATGGTTATACCGATAGCCAGTTAACCGTTCGGTCAAGTTCCATTGAGGGGAAGAGGGTGGCAGTGTTTGGGTGCCTTCGGGTTGTCGCAAGAGCCAACGGGCGCGTCGCCGAACCGTTTTGGAGCGATCGCTCAGTGCCTGTTCTAGACAAGCTCGTCCTGCCTTACCATAGCCCCAGGCTTGATCGAGAGCTTCTAAGCGAATCGTGAGATCAGGATTACCAAGTTTTTGCTGAATCCCTTCAACGCCGCCAAGAATTGCGCCCTGAGTTGGTGCGGGATTTTGCCCTCCCAGAACGGCATCTGAGGAGTGAGGCTCGGAGTTTGAGTGGGTCATAGAGATCCAATACGGCAGATTTTTTGTAGAGTTCCCCAAGATGCTAACTCAACATCATTTAGTATCCTTCAGTAAGGTTAAGAGCGCATCCAGCCATTACTGGTCGGCTTCTGGAGAGCAGGTGAAGGACATTAAGCGGGCATAATTCAGTCGCAAATCGTAACTGGCACGATCGACCTCCAGCACTTTCTACTTCCTGATTGTACTCAGTGCTCTTCAATCATTCGCTTCTGAAGGAAGTCCCCAAACCTGAATCGTGTCGTTTGCACCCGTCGCTAAAAATTGTCCATTGGGGCTGAAAACAGTGGATGTAATATAAACAAGACCGTGTCCTTCTAGTGAGTGGAGAAGATTTCTTGTTTGCCAGTTCCATAGCTTGATTTGACCGGAATGATAGGTTGTAGCCAGAGTTTGTCCATCCGGGCTAAAGGCGGCACTGCGAGCACCTGGAATATAGTCATTGCGAGCACCGACAGGGCGAATGTATGCGTTGGCGGGTAGCTCTATCGTGTTGAGCACGTCCCCGGTTTGAAGGCTCCACTGGTAAACAATACTCTTTGTACCTACACCAGCAATGGTCTTTCCATCTGGACTGAAGTAGACGGCGTGGCAGAAAATATCCTGTTTACGGATCCGTTCTCCTGCCGCTGAGAAAAGAGTGTCATTAATCAGTACCCATTGCCCGTCGGGGCTAACTTTGACAGCTTCTATGCTGTGCGGCATCCTCTCAAAACGGTCAAAAGAGCGCGATCGCTTTTCTTTCAAATCCAAAGCTTTTACTCTGTCATCCTTGGTTCCAACCAACAATGTTTGCTCATCTGGGCTGATCGCGATCGACGTTAGACTAGCTTCATATCTTCCCAAGGTTTCGACTTGCAACGTTTCAATGGTTTGCCCAGTGATCAAATGCTTGATCCGAATCTGGTTGTCTGAGTATGCGAGGTAACAGGTTTGTCCATCAGGACTGATCGCGATCGCTCTACAAAAGATGAACCCGTGTATGCCTCGCTCGCCTTCGCCTTGAGACGACAGTAGGAGCTTTCCGGTGTTCAAGTCCCAAACGTTTAGTGTGTCAGCGTTGTGGCTTACAAGCTGTTGTGAATCTGGGGTAAAGGCAATATTTTGATAGCCAAAAGTGCTTCCATCAAAGGTGAAGAGATGCTGAAAGGAGCGATAGGGGTTGTATTGAGAAACGGCATCTGCGATCGCAGGTTCTGTTCTCTGAAGCAGTTCCCCATAAGCTGCCCATCGCAATTGTCTCGACTCTTTTTGGATGAGAGCTTGCAGAAGTAAATTTAGCCCTGCTTCACCGTATTGAGATGCGTTTGCAGCGGCTGCGATTTGCTGCTCCCAAACACCACTTGATAACCGTTGCTTAATGCCTTCCAGTCCTCCCAAAACCACACCTGTAGGCGGCACTTGCCCCCCTAGTACAGCGTCGTTTTGCTTGGGTTGGCTAAAATGGTCGGTCATTTTGGTTCAAGCAAAAGCCTGATTTATTGGTTGATTATGCAATTCGCTCATCTTCTGTATCATTTTGCTCTAATTTAACTTCGCGATCGCCTCTCGTTCCACCAGCATTGTTCCCGTTAACAAATCGCGCACCGTTGCCACCAAAATTCGGTGTTCGGTGACTTCAAACTGGACGGCGAGGCGATCGATGCCCAGTTGTCCGGGTGGGTCTAGCCGTGCCATGCAGACCTGTTCGTGATTGCGTTCGAGCGAGCGGTAGGCTTCTTGCTGCCGTAGAGGAGCGCTGCTCATGCGTCCCTGTGCGTCATAGGTCACTTCGGCTTCGTTTACATATGCCACTTCGCCAATATCTAGCCGAATTTCGGTTTGTCCTTCTAACGCCGCTTGCAGCATCAGTGGTTCTGCCCGTTGAGCAGGATATTTGGTTCCCGGTTCAAACAGCGAAAAGTAGCTGTAGGCGCGGGAGTAAGGTTCCCACAGCCGAATGGCATAGCCATGACGCAAATAATCTTCTAGTCCGGCAATTTGGGTTAGCGCCAGTGCCCCATGAGCGACGGCTTCAAAGGGTTTGTGAAGCTGGACTCGCTGCCGCCCAAAGTAAGAAATGAACAGTTGCTGAATTGCTTGGATTTGGCAGCTTCCACCGACCAGCAAGACCTGATCAATCTCTGTTTTTTGGATTCCCTTACGAAAACCCAGCGTCAGCACTTCATCGATCGCCTGTCGCAGTTGTTCAAGCAATTGGCGATTCTCTAGCAGAGATTCAAAGCGCGATCGGCTCAGGCTCAGATCGTGGTACATCAGTTGGTCTTCATCAAACCAGCTTTCTTTCGCCTCGTCGTGGCTGGAGAGACGAATTTTGAGTTGTTCCGCGATCGCCAGCAAATTCTGCCAGCCCACTTCCCCCAGCGATTCGCGCGGCGTGCCGATCTGCTGCAAGTAATCGTCCACAATCCAGCGATCGATGTCTTCACCACCAACGTAGCTATCTGCCTTAGCCACCACCTCGGCGCGCAAAATCTCCTGTCCGGTTGCCATTGCAGCGGTGCGAACCAGACTGAGATCCAGCGTACCGCCCCCAAAGTCTGCCACCAGCACGGTAGAACCCGGTCGCTGTACCGCATAGCCCAGGGCAGCAGCGGTGGATTCATCGACGAATTTCACCTCAGGAAAGCCCAATTTAAGCGCCAGATCTTGAAACCAGTTGAGGTAGCGCTCAAAGGCTCCCACAGGCACCGTGAAGATCAGCAGCGACGGTTCAATCTGGAGCGATCGGATCGCCAACCAGATCTGCGCCAGAAACTCAATAGCGACACTCGCCGCATCGTAAATCTGTCCATCCAGCGTGCGGGCAGGCGGCTGAAAATCGGTGGCTAAGTCTCGTTTGAAGGTGCGGAAAAACCGTTGGGGTTGCTGCAAGCCCAAGCGCTGCGATCGCACCAGCTCTCCCAACACCAAATCATCTGCCCCCCGCACATAAACCAGGCTGGGTACAACCGCAACGTCCTCTGTCCCGTTGAGACTACTCGTAAGGCTGAAGAGTCGCGACAAACTGGAAAACCGGAGCGTTTCGGGTGCCTGGGTATCGGGTTGCAGAATGCTGACCACGGTATTACTCGTGCCAAAGTCGATCGCAACGGCAGTCATGCGGTAGCTCCTAAAGGCAACGTGCGGCTGACTTTGGCGGGAATGAGAATGCGATCGCCCTGACGGTAGCCCACAAACCGAATGTAGATCGCCTCTCCAGGCTGAAGATCGGCAGTGTCTCCCTGATGCAGTTGGGGATCATACGCCACGGATGCCCACGGACTGCCGATCGTTTGATAGCCCCAGGACTGAACCAGATTATCCAGGGTCGTAAACATGGCTACGACATTACGAGCAGGCAAATCGGGCTTACCCTCCACCATGCGTCGCACGGTGGGATATTGAGTCAGCAATGCCTGCACTTGCCCAAAAGCGGCTGCTTGAGTATCTTGCTGCACCTGGGTTGCCTGCTGTTCCAAAGAACTACGAAGGCGAAAACACTGTTGCTTCAGGGCTTCCACCTGATCTTCTAACGCTGCCTTCTCTCGCTGCGTCGTTTGCAAGGTTTCGGTCGTCTCCTGCAAGCGTTGCTCCAGATCTTGCTGGATTTGTTGAGACGTTTGTTTGAGCGTTTCTAACTCATGCTGAAGTGCCAACTGAGTAGCTTGAGCGTTACGCTGCGATCGCCAATACAGCACACCCAAGCCAGCGATCGCGGTGATCAATCCCTCGCTCAAAATCCATGCCGTGTCCATTGGGCTAACCTTGCTGGAGCGTTTGTGATTGTTCCGTTACGGCATCAATGCCGACCGCGTTCTCGTCATTGTCGGAGTATTCCGGCAACAACTCGCGCGATTCGACTTCGCCGAGCGATCGCTCCAAACCTTCGGTTGCCAACATGCAGGTTTCGCCCTTGCCATTGAGCACCGTTTCAGTCACTTTTCCGTCTTTACCAATGCGATACTCAATCTTTTGATACTCTGCCATCGCGTTCACTCAACTGATTCTAAGGTTGCTAAGACTATGCCATGTGCCATGCTACTGCCAAAGCCGCTAAAGGCAGATAGGTTCTCCTTTTTCAAGCATGTGAAGCTAGGAGTGGTGATGCCTTACATAATGGATCGACTAACTGTTGCACCTCATACAGAAGATAGAATACCCAATTTAGTCATTGAATGGCTTCAACGCGATGAGTTACAACCAAACCCGCCCCCTGGTTCCAATTTTTGGGAAACCAAGCTTCCAAGGCTCTCCACAATATAGCTGTTGGTATACCTTATGAGAAGTAGCGAGAGCGCAAAGACCGCGCCTTTGATGTGTCTCAAAGCCAGGTTGGGACGTGTCTCAACCTGGCTGGCTACTCTTTTAGAGAGCCTTGCCTGCCTGCACTAGAAGTGTGGGCTAACAGCCATAAACCCTATTCAAAGGACTGAAAGGAGTTTGCACCTGTTAAAAGAGGATTCGCACCGTTAGCCATAAATTGCAACCTACATTGATTGCATCCCACGTTTGTAGCCCTCATCCTTTGCTTATATGCCATCGCTTGCTCCTCGAAGAGTAGGCTTTAAAACCTTGCAAAACTGGGTGCACCCACTCAATCTCTCTTTCTTATCTGCCAAAGATCTCTAGAAAGCTTTGAGCATCTAGTTCCTTCAGAATTGGCACTGAGAGGCAGATTAGTCGCAACTCCCAGTTCTTATCAACGCAGCAATCAAAGATCTGACATCAGTTGTAGTCAGCAACAGCATCACGCGCCGAAACAAAGATTAAGGGAGCGTTACGGCGATATCTAATACATCCTACGACTATGGCTGTAGCAGCTTATTGTCCCAACTTGTTGACGCTTATTAAAAAACTTAGCAATCTTTAAGGTAGCGTTCACCCAGTATTCAGATGCGTCACGCATGATGAGCTTTAGCCGAGTAAACCACTCCACAGTTGAATTCACTGGCAAAGGAAACATGAAAAGACGCTATTTTTTATGGGCTGGGACAGCTATGGTTGGCACTGTTTGGCTATCACACCATTTTCCTGGAAGGTCAAAACAAGAGATGGCAGCCGCAAGTCCGAAACCAATCCACAGTCGCTTTGAAATTACCAAAACAGAACAGGAATGGCGCAAGCTCTTGACCCCAGAACAATTTCAAGTGCTACGTCAAGAGGGCACGGAGCTGCCCGGTTCCAGCCCACTCAACAAGCAACACGGTAGGGGAACATTTGCCTGTGCAGCGTGTGATTTGCCGCTGTTCACATCAGAGACAAAGTTTGATAGTGGAACAGGTTGGCCGAGCTTTTATGAGCCGATCGTGGGAGCCATTGACACCACGATCGACACTTCCTTCTTCATGACTCGTGTAGAAGTCCATTGTCATCGCTGCGGTGGGCATTTAGGGCATGTCTTTGACGATGGGCCTCAGCCAACAGGTAAACGTTACTGCATGAATGGCGTGGCGATGAAGTTTGTGCCAGCGCAAGCCTAAATCCAAATGATGTTGCAGCCATTGGCTCTGATTGATAAACCCGTAGCTCTTTATCCAAGCTGCTGCCACACTACGCCTTGTTCAAGCGACGCCATACCCACAAACCAATCCTGTGATAACCGATTCATGTTGGTTATTCCGACAGAAAGCTAGCAGCATGAAAGCGCCTTTGGTTTTACTGAAGGCGCTTTCATGTCTTCAATCCATCACTAAAAACGCTTAGCTTACGATACAGGTAGCTTTTCATCGTCTTCAAAGATCTCGGACAATCCATTTAGCTAAAAGTCTATGCTTTAGCCGCAGATGCTGGGAATTTCAACGATCGAACGGTTCATCCCAACCCCTCGTTACCAACTCATTCCAACAGCAATCTTTCTGTTGCGAAGCCAGGGTTGACCAGCAAACACCCAACGAAAAGCGCTAAAAAGTCATTTACTGATCGATGCTTCGATGATGGAAGTGTAGAGTAAGATGAGAAAAATTAACCTGTAGGAATTTTGTTGTGGCTAATTCTTATGTTTCTTATCTGCAAACGTTAGCGAAAGAGGAAGCGATCACCTTTGTAGAATCATTGCAGAAAGTGAAAGAACACTTGAGTCACGAACTTCAATGGATGAATGGACAAGTTCAGCAGAAAACCATTCAGCTTCAAGGGATTGATCACTTGTTATCCGAAGCCGTTGGGTTAGGGTTACTCGCCCCCCAAACGGCTTCCACCGCCGCTATAGAGATTGAACCAACCAGCGGACAGATAACTCCATCTGTACCTGCCGCTCTTGTTGAAACGAACGGCAATCGTTCAGTCGAATCTGTGCAGACTCCAACCGCTCCGCCCAAACGGGGTAAGCAGCGACAAGCAAGCAATACGACTTCATCCAAGCCTAGTGGAAAGCCACCCACCGCTGGCAAGGTCAGTGCCGCAAAAACGACGACAAGGGCAACCGCGACTCAACCTAAGAAACCAGGGCGACCCCCACGATCTGTCAGTGAATCAGGTAAAGGTGCTGACTCTGGGTTCCAGCAATTTTTGCAGTCCAGCTTTCAAAACAAGTCAATGACCGATGCAGTTGGTCAGATCTTGGCGGATGCTAAAGAGCCACTAAATACAGATGCCATTATGGATCAGTTGTATACTGGCTTGTCTGGTGAACCGTACCAGCGGGCAAAGAGTTCGCTTAGCAATATTTTGTCGGTTGGTAAGACCAAGGGTAAGTGGAAGAGTCCAGGACGTGGGCTGTATATCGGTTCCTAAACGTCGTTGAGCTTTTATACCCGTTCTACACAAGCGCGAATTAGCGCTGAGTGCTGTAGCTTGCTGCGAAGGGTGAGAGGCGTCAGCAGCTTCCCGCCCAACGTGCTAAGTAGTGATACTGAATCTAGCGTTGCAAACAGGGGTAGGGTACTCAAGGAGTGAGCCACTAACCGCCCGTTTGTAACCGTCGCTCAAATTCTTCACGAGTCCGTTCTAAAAGGACGATCGCGTCCTGGTAGACAGCATCATGTTCTTGCTTGAGCCATCCTAAGAGATGGGTTAACTGAGCATTGCGCAGCTCTAAGTCAGTTTGAAAAATTGCGGCAGTCGCCATATGAGTGGCGTACTCTGTAGGGTGCCCTTGCGTAATGAATGTGGCGGTTAACGCAGCAAGCGCATGTTGGCGAACGGGATCGGGTGTCTGTTCAGAAAGCATTAGAAGCAGGAATCGCTAAGAGGAACGTCATTTAAAAAGCATTCCCCTTGACTCAGAAAATCAGAACCAAGGGGACGCATGGAGAATCATCAACAGAAATCATCAACCGAGAACACTAAACTGACTGACGTTGTTTTGACAGTAATTGGTATGCTGCCAGAAAGTCATCCGTAAATATGTGGATACTGGATGGATCAGTGGAACCTGCGGCTCGGTAGCGCCGAATGGCTTCTAGAGCCGCTTGATTGCTGAGAAGCGCCAAATCTGCCCCATTCCACCCTTCGGTTTGGGTTGCCCAGTTAGTTAGATCTACGGATGACAAGGGGCGATCGTCGTTATGAACCTTAAGAATTGCCAGCCGGGTTTGTCGATCGGGTAGATCCACTTTGAGTTGAAGGTCTAACCGTCCAGCACGGAGTAAGGCAGGGTCGATCGCATCCGGGCGATTCGTTGCGCCAATCAGCAGTACGTTGAGACAGCCCTGAAGCCCATCCAACTCGGTCAAGAGTTGTCCAACTACGCGATCGCTCACGCCTGAATCGCCGTTAAACTTGCCACGCACGGGCACCAGCGTATCGATTTCGTCGATAAAGACCACACAGGGAGCCGCCTGCCTTGCTTTAGCAAATAACTCACGCACTTCCTGTTCCGCAGCTCCGACCCAACGGCTCAACAGTTCAGGCCCATTTACAGCGATGAAATTGGCTCTTGCCTGCGAGGCCACGGCTTTTGCTAAAAGCGTTTTACCCGTCCCTGGTGGCCCCCACAGCAAAATGCCCCGTGGCGCTTTGGCTCCGGTGCGCTGGTAGAGTTCGGGATAAAGCAAAGCACCTTCCACCGATTCTTGCAGCGTGCGCTTGATCTCCTCCAAGCCGCCGATTTCCTCCCAGGGCACGTTAGGCGACTCAACTTCGACCGATCGCAGCACCGAAGGCTTCACCTCTTTAAGCGCCTGGAGAAAGTCTGCCTGACTCAGCGTCATGTTCTCTGGCACCACACCTTGTAGAGACGGCACCTGACGACGCAGGGCGCTGTAAGCGGCTTTCTGACAAACGGCTTTTAGGTCTGCGCCAACCATACCGACAGTCAAATCAGCCACGATCGCCAAATCAACAGAGGCATCCAGCGGCATCGTGCGAGTGAGAATGGTGAGAATTTCCAGCCGACCGTTGCGATCGGGTACGCGGAACTGCACTTCGCGATCGAACCGCCCCGGACGACGCAAGGCGGGATCAAGATGATCCGGACGATTAGTGGCAGCCAGAATAATCACGCCATTGGTTTTGGCAAAGCCATCCATCAAGCCCAGTAGCTGCGCCACTAGCCGCTTTTCGACCTCGCCTTCTACCTTGCTACGATCGGGCGCGAGACTGTCAATCTCGTCAATAAACACGATGCAGGGAGCCGCTTTTGCTGCTTTCTCAAAGATGCCACGCAGTCGAGCCTCTGCTTCTCCATAGTATTTGCCCATCACTTCAGGGCCGACGATCGCAATATAGTTCACGCCTAATTCTTGCGCCAGACCTCGTGCTGTCAGCGTTTTCCCTGTACCCGGTGGCCCCACCAGCAGCACACCACGCGGTGGCTCTAGACCCAGTTTTGCCAGCAAATCGGGACGCTTAAGGGGAATTTCTACCAGTTCCCGTAATTCTTTCAGCACCTCAGAAAGGCCACCCACCTCACTGAGCGGAGCCGACGTGCCGCTATGGTCATCTGGCGGCGTCACAGGCACGTCCTCTGCTCCCCCTGCCCCACCAGCATCCGTCCGCATTCGGCTCACCCCCATGCTACTGGGAATATTGCCCTGTCGGGGAATACTGCTCATACTGCGGGCATTCACTTGAATGTTTGTTTTTAGTTCGCCCGCCTCTGCTTTTTCTTCCAAGGCTTTCGCCAGTTCTAACAGTTGCTCAAAGCCTTTAAATAGGTCGCTCATCTGATCCTCCTGACCGTTGCAGGATAGCTGCTGTCTTGTTGTGGGTAGTCTGTGGGTAGCGTCATTGAACGAATGCTATAGACGCTGACCCAGTATGCCCAAAACAATGAACCAGTTCGACTCTCTTCATTTGGCAATGTTTAGCGGCAAAGGAGGTGTAGGCAAAACGACTCTCTCCTGTGGCTTTGCGCGACGATGGGCACAGCAGTTTCCCAACGAAACCATTTTGCTGCTATCCACTGACCCAGCCCATTCTCTGGGTGATGTGTTGCAAATGGTGGTGAAGGATGAGCCTCAGCCGATCGCAGATTTGCCCAATTTGCAGGTGCGATCGCTCGACGCAGAAACTCTCCTGCAAACCTTCAAAGCCGAATACGGCAAGGTGTTGGAACTGCTGGTCGAACGGGGCAGCTTTGTCGAAAACGAAGACCTCACCCCCGTTTGGGATCTGAGTTGGCCCGGACTGGATGAACTCATGGGTATTTTAGAAATCCAGCGACTGCTGCGCGAACATGAAGCCGATCGCGTGGTCATAGATATGGCTCCCAGCGGACACACACTCAATCTGTTCGGCTTAATGGACTTTTTGGATGAGTTTCTGAGCGCTCTCGAACTCTTTCAAGAAAAACATCGCGTGATCAGCCAATCCTTTACCGGACGCTATACCGCTGATGATGCCGATACCTTTTTAAAGAATATGAAGTTTGATCTCGCAAGCGGACGGCAATTGCTGCAAGACCAGGCTTTCACCGCGTGTTTGGTGGTAGCGATCGCCGAACCCATGAGCCTTTTAGAAACTCATCGCTTCCTGGATGCATTAAAGACGTTGAAAATTCCGGTGGGTGGGGTGTTTGTGAATCGGTTGGTGGAATGGGGAGTGGGGAGTGGGGAGTGGGGAGTAGGGGGAGCAGGGAATGTAGGAGAAGCGGGGGGAGCAGAGGAAGCAGAGGGGGCAGGGGAAGCAGGGGAAGGTTCTGACTTCCGACATCCGACATCTGACATCCGACTCTCGACTCCCGACTTTCTCGATCGCCTTGCCGAACAACAACAACTTCTCACCAAATTCCTCCTGCTGGCTGGTCAATTGCCTGTTTTTGGCGTGCCTCAGCAAGTGCAGGAGCCAGTGGGTGCGATCGCGCTGGATGCTCTTTTGACTCAGGTTCAGCAAGCCACTGTAGAGGCAACCCTCGTTACTGCGCCTCATATTCAAATACCGGACAAGCTAGTGCCAGGTTTCGGAGATTTTATCGCAGAAGGGCGGCAACTGATTCTGGTTGGCGGGAAGGGGGGTGTGGGTAAAACAACGGTGGCGGCGGCGATCGCGTGGGGGATAGCTGAGCGGTATGGCGATCGTAATGTTCGGGTGATTTCGATTGATCCCGCCCATTCCCTTGGTGATGCATTTGGGCAGTCGTTAGGAAACGAGCCTGTCGCGCTGACCTCCAATCTGAGTGGTCAAGAAATTGCTGCGGAGCTTGTGCTCGATCGCTTTCGGCAGGACTACCTGTGGGAACTGGCAGAGATGATGAGCGGTGAGACCAGTGATGGCGAGACGACGCTGAAGCTGGCTTACGGCCCTGAAGCGTGGCGAAAAATCGTGGCGCAGGCGCTACCGGGCATTGATGAAATGCTGTCGTTGGTCACTGTGATGGAATTGCTGGAGTCTAAAGCGCAGGATTTGATTGTGCTGGATACAGCACCCACTGGGCATCTACTTCGGTTTCTCGAAATGCCAACGGCGATGGGTGACTGGCTTGCCTGGATCTTTAAACTGTGGATTAAGTATCAAAACGTGCTGGGGCGCACTGAGCTAATGGGACGGCTACGAACCTTGCGCCAACGAGTGATGCAAGCACAAAAGAAATTGAGAGACCCTGAGCATACGGAATTCATTGGGGTGATTCAGGCGCAAGCTGCCATTACTGCTGAAGCGCACCGTCTCGCTGAAACGCTGAAAACAATGGGTGTGGCTCAGCGCTACATCGTGCATAATCGCTTTGAGCCAGGACAAACGCTAACAGAGGACTTGTTCCCAGACCAGACGATCGTCCATTTGCCAGGTTTACCTCGCTCGATCGCACCCGTTGATCGCATCCAGATGGCCGCAAAATTATTGTTCTAACCGCAAGCAAAGACAGTCTGCACAGATAGAATACTGGTACTAATCCATCGTGCATGGGTCGTCTGTTCAACGTTTGTAAGGAAAGGAGCAATGTTTTTTGAGGTTTTGCCACTCCGGGCAGTGGCGTTTCAGAGTTTGTTTTTGTTGATTGCAATCGCGCTCGAAGGGCCGATTTTTTACCGCACGCTGGATCTCGATTACAAAGCCAGTATGCAGTCTGCGATTAGCGTTAACTTGCTTTCAACTTTTATCGGTTGGCTCTGTTTCTTTATTAGTCAGCCCTTCCTGCCTGTAGAGTGGCGTGTGCAGCTCATTAGCTTTATCTTTTTTGAAAATTTTTATGCTGACCCACTACTTAACGTCGCACCTGTTCTAGTGGTTTTGACGCTAGGGATGTTTTTAGGCACGTTTCTCATCAAGCTACAGGGGTTAGAGTTTTTGGATCTTCTTTTAGAACGAAAAAAGGAGCCAACTAGCGCGATCGCAGAAAAATCAACACGCTTTCGTAGCAAACAAGCCCAGTTAATCGGGTTTCGAGCAAATAGCCGCATTTATGCCGTGCTTGTCGCAAATGCTGCTAGCTTTAGCGCGATTCTGCTGCTTCTATTTCTGCGTTTGCTCGGTCAGGTTTACGTTTCTTCTTAGGCAACGCACGTCGCATGGCAGATATTTTAAATTTTTTAGGCTCTGTCTTAAAGGTCTTAATCCCCACCAGTATTACTTCCTGGCAGGCGATCTTTTGGTTTGCTGTGCTTATTTTTGTTGTGGGTAATTTAGGGCTTAATGCAGCCGTCAGAAATATTGTTTTCTCCGTTCTAAGCATTGACGAGATCTTTAAGCAGTTACGCAAAACGTTAACCCCGCCAAAGCCAGATTCCTGGCAAACGCTGCTTTGGATCAGCATCTTTTCTTGGGCAATGTCTCTATTACCAGAGAGCCTTTTTATTCAAGGGTTTATTGCGACCTGTGCCTGGTTTTTTCTCATTCCAGGTATCCATTGGTTTATGCATGAGGAAAAGTTTAAGGTCTTTGATCTCACCATTAATGTTAAAAAAGGCTTGACGGTGAATGGCATCTGGCTAGGGCCCTGGGTTACAGGCGCGCTAGTTTGCATGCTCCTGTTTTCAGGATTTCCAGAAAACCGCCTCTCCACCGCATTCCTTTTGTGGCCTCCGCTTTCGGCAATCATTGCAGCCCTACCCAAATTTATTGCAATGGGTCCCAAGTACAAAATTCCTGACTCTGCGGCGCGACAGGAACTGGTCATTTTATTGCTGACGAATCTTCTATTTAGCTGCTGGTTTCAGCTCTTTTTCTTAACTCAATCCTGGCTGGTTGATTACCCCAGTCTCCTGTCACAAGATTTGAGCAGAAGCGCCTTTGTGGTGAAGGTGGCTAGTAATCGTCCCTCTTCTCGCGGGATTGTGATTTTAGATCAGGCAGAGATTGCTTTAAAGGAACAGTTAGACGGTCGATCGTGGTCGCAGGTGGAGCGGTGGCTCTTTGACCTGAAACCTCAGATGCAGCAACTTGAAGCCACGGTGATGAGCCGCTTGCCTCCGCTAAAGGAGAATGGACTGTGGCATCTGAGCGGCGAGGTTTTGCCGAGAACAGAATATCAACTGCAATTGATGGCGCTTTGGCGAGGGCCATCGGCTGATGGATCTGGGTATTATCTAATGAAGCCATGCCAAGTTACGCGCATCCCAGATACGCGCCGCGCGATCGCGCGCACGGTGGCATCGACTCAGATTGCTCAAGTGTCATGTGATATGACGACGGATATCAAAGCAGGACAACCAGATATGGGGCTATGATGGCCTCTGCAATCGTGCGCCCTCTTAAGCCTGTCCCATTCCACTCTCCTGTATGAACTCTACCTATGAATGCTGCTAGAACGTTGGTGATCACAACAAACGTGTTTCGTGAGGTGATGCGCGATCGCGTCCTCTATCTCATCGGCTTATTTGCGCTGTTTCTGATTGCGTGCGTGCGTTTGCTGCCAGAAATTGCGGCCACAACTGAAACCAAAATTCTGCTAGATGTGGGTCTGGCGGCTATGAGTTTACTCGGTCTAGTGATTGCCATCTTTGTTGGCACGGGATTAATCAATAAAGAAATTGAAAAGCGCACGGTGCTGGTGCTGATGGCTAAACCGATTAGCCGCACAGAGTTTATTGTGGGCAAACATTTGGGACTATCGGCAGTGTTAGCGGTCTTGGTCGGCGCGATGACGGTAATTTATATGGCCGTTTTAGTGGTCGATCGTGTCTCCTTTCCCATCGGCAGCATTCTGGTATCGTCGCTCTATCTCTTTCTTCAGCTTTCGCTGGTGACAGCCGTGACGATCGTGTTTGGCGTGTTTACAAGTTCACTACTGGCAACGCTACTCACCTTTGCGGTCTACTTCATGGGCAACTTCAGCCGCGATCTGGTGACATTAGGCGCATTAAGCAAGAACCCAGCCGTCGAAAATCTGACGCGCAGTATTTATCTAGTGTTGCCCGATCTAGCGCGACTAGATCTGAAAAATCAGGCCGTATATGGTCAATTGCCCGGTTTAAGTTTGTTGCTGGAGAACGCTGCCTACGGCATTCTATACATTGTGGTGCTGCTGGCGATCGCCACCTTCGTCTTCTCCCGCCGCGAATTTTGATGACATGCAAAGGACAACGGTAAGTTCAAAACTTTAAGATAGATGCAATCCAACTTGACGGAACAGCTTATGTCACTTGATGAGCTTACGCCCCTTCTCAAGGAGCTATCCTACGCCGATAAGCTTCTGCTGCTGCACGTCCTGGTCGCTGAGTTACTGAAAGAATCTGGTCTAACCCCATTGGGGGCTCAAAGCAACATAGTGAGTCAAGGGTTACATGATTCTTTTGAAGCAGCGGCTGTTTTAGCAAAAGCACTGACAGAAGAAAAAGTGGCTACACATGGTTGATAAAGTCAGATTTGCCTTCACAGAGGTAGACCCAGATCTGGGTGCATTGAGTACACTGCCTTATCTACCGATCGTTCTGACGTATCAAAACCAGTCTATCAACGTCTCAGGTTTGTTAGATACAGGTTCTAGTGTGAACGTCTTACCTTATGAAATGGGCTTGAGATTGGGTGTTGTTTGGGAACGCTAACGGCTCTCTGTTTCGTTGGGAGGCAATTTGTCCAAGTTTGAAGCGCGTGCCCTGGTTTTGACTGCAACTGTTGAGCATTTTCCCCCGGTAGAATTGGCGTTCGCCTGGACACAAGACAGAAACGCTCCCTTGATCTTGGGTCACATGAATTTTTTCCTTGCCTTTGATGTGTGTTTCTACAGGGCTGAATTGCTGTTTGAAGTCAGTCCTAAAAGATTTCAATAGAAGGCGATCGCTCAATCTTTCTTATTACGATCGCCACCGTCGTCTTCTCACGCCGCGAGTTTTGACCACTATTAGTATGGATCTAGCTTGCCAGTTTGCTCCAGGCTACATAAGGCAGATGTGATGCCGTTGCTTTGACTTGCTCTGCTTGTGCCACCAGCTGCCCACATGCATCCCAGGTGCCACTAAGCATCATTTGGCGCACCCCTTCTCCCAGCGTGACGGGAATCGATGTAGTGCCATACTCGACCGTCAACGTTTCTAAATTGATGGTGACAGATAAGTCAGGGGTAGCCGCGATCGCCTCTTGCAACTGCTTCACCGCATCGGGAGTTGCTGTCACACAGGGAATGCCCATCGCCACGCAGTTCCCAAAAAAGATTTCGGCAAAGCTCTCACCCACGATCGCGCGAATGCCCCACTTAGAAATCGCCTGCGGTGCATGTTCCCGCGACGAGCCACAGCCAAAATTGTTATTCACCACCAGAATGGTTGCGCCCTGATACCGCGGCAAATCAAAGGGATGCTGCCCATTCGCCTGCTTGCGATCGTCCGCAAAGACTTCGGCACCCAGCCCATCAAACGTCACGCAGCGCAGAAACCGTGCCGGAATAATGCGATCGGTATCAATATCATTACCAACGACCGGAATACCGCGCCCCGAAACCGCTTTGACTTCACTCACCATAGAACGTACCGCTAATTAAGAGTATCTAGTATAAAACGAATTAGCTCATCACTTAAAGTCGGTTAAGCGCTAAGTGTTTTGAAGCTTAGCGTGACAACATTGCGGCCCAGACCATAAAACAAAGTGAGCAGATAAGAGAAAGTGCGATCGTTGCCTTATACTTATGTCTGAATAATGGCTGATGCAAAAGTAGGTGAATGCTAAAGAATATCGGGAGTAAAATACCCATTTCAATCAGAAGGTTACGATAGAAATAATAGTTTGAGAAATTTATGCTGCCTGCACTGGGTAGAAGACCAAAAGGCAGTTTAAACGTATATAGACTAAATGGATAGAGCAAAGGTAAGCGCATCGAACCAGTGAGCATATCAAAAACCAGGTGTGATAAAGCAGCAAGGACTAGCTGAGCTGAAAGAATGGCTAATTTACGCCCTCTAATTCGTAAAGATATCAGGATTAAAATTGTATAGCACGGCAAAAGTAAGCTGCCAAAAATGGAATGCGTAATTCTTAAACCCTGATGCGCCGAGGCATGAAGCGACGGCACAAAATGATCAAGATCGGGAGTCCATGCTATGAGAACTAACCAAATTAACCATAGCCAACGATAGTTTGAACGATAGATCGAAAGTTGATACAGCGATTTTGCTGAAAAATAGAGGCTAATAGCTGGAATGCTGTGACCAATAAAAGAAGACATTTGACGTTCTAAATTGATGACTGTATTAGAAGGACTGACTGATAAAATTCTCAAGACCTTGATGCTTACGCAGGTTAGGCAAAGTCGTTTCTCTATCTTTAATAATTTGAAATATTTCCTATCGGCTGTAGACCTGAAAACAGATCCAATATGGTTCTTGTTGAATTCCATATACGGCCTGAATAAGACGCAATTAGGACTACATCGCCATTCTGAACCATGAGCGGCTTCGTAGCCTCAACTTTTAGACGTGTATTAATGTTAGCTAATTGATGTGTGGTAGAACCGTTGGCATTGAGGTGAATCACTATTGCAACATTTTCTCTGCGTTCTAGGTTCTTCAAGCCGCCTGCTGCTAAGATTGCTTGATTCGAGGTTGCCCTTGCTGGCAGAATGAAGTTGCCGGGATGAACAACATCACCTAAAACTGTAATGTTGGTCGCGGAGGTAGTAGACGTTTCTTGAGGTGTCTGTACGAAAGCTGTGTTCGTCACCGTTGGGATCATAACGGTATCACCATCTTGCAGCAAGAAAGCTTGAGTTAAACCACCAACTTTTAGGAATTGCCAGAGATCAACGTTAATCGTTTGGCTAGTATGATTGGCTTGAAGGCGACGAATCAAAATTTGGCGTACATTTGCTAGTGGTGTGACTCCGCCTGCAATTTGGATCGCTCCAGTGAGCATTGGGCATTGATTGATACGTTCAAAGCTATTGTCTTGGTAACGCTGCCTTAAAGATGCCTGATCACAAACTCCAGGCGTTACAGGCGCTACGAAATAGGAGCCAGGACGCTCTATAGCTCCGAGTATCTCAATCTTTAAAGGGAGATTTGGTTTCACCAAGCTTTGCGCGATCGCAGGAACCCCTAAAACAACTTCAACAAGAGCTAAAAAAAGGAATTCTGTAATCGCTTGACTAATGCTTTTATACATAGGTGAAAATTGGTTTTTAATCAGTTTTAGTCAGCATGATTCAACAAATCACTGCGTTGTATCAGGCGATGAGATATGATCTGCGGCGGCGAGGCTGAGGTCGTAGTCGATCGCGCCAGATGCATCTGAGACAATGACAACCTCATAAAAACCAGAATCCATGAGCTTGCCCGACCAGCTTGTTTTGGACGAGTCTTCTAACAATGCGGCGGCTTTGCTGGTGGGTGGATAGATCGAGAGCCGCATTGCCCGACTCGCCTGCAACGTGATTTGAATAACCTGATCTTTCGTTAGCTGAGCGATGTATGCCTTGCCTTCACCGGGTTTGAGCGTACCACTGACCTGTTGGCTAAAGCGACCTTCGGGAAATTTGATTGTCTCTAACGCTGTGCCAGCCTTGACTGCACTGAGTTGCTCAGACGCGATCGCTTGCCACACCTGACCGATCGGCTTATTCAACAAATTCTGATTGCGCGGCTGATCAGGAAACAAGTAGAAAAATTGCACATCCGTCAGGTCATTGAGCGCTCGGCCGCTGAGATTGAGTTGGTTCACCGCCGCCTGCCGTGCCTGCACATCTGCATCGGTATAGCTGCCCAGGCGCGATCGAGCATCGGCATTGAGCGGCTTGAGTTGGTTTAACCAGTCACTGGCGATGCGATCCCATTCGGCCCGGAGGTTAGCATCAGCAGAGTCAGCCGTAAGTTGTCGGCCCACGCGATCGGGATGCTTGTCGTAAAACGTGGCATTCACCAGACTGGTGAGAAACCCGGCATCAATTTCCAACTCCTCACGACGGTTGTTCAGCGCTTGCTTGCGATCTTGTTCTGCCTGCGAAAACTGCGGAGACGCGCTATTGTTCGTGCTGGGCGTGCCTGGTTTGACAGGTTGGGGTTTGGATGGTGTGGGCTTCCAATCGGCGGCAACCCACCAGGCACCCCAGATAGTAGCACCTGTGAGGAGAAGTAGCGCGATCGTGCCCACAACCCCACCCCACCCATCAACAGGCCGTCTCACACGAGGCAGAGGTGAGTAAGCGGTTGCTCCCTGGGTGAGCGCTCCTGATTGGGCAGGCGAAACGGCTAGAGTGGCTAAATACAGTGCTGAGGGCGATCGCTGACCATTGGATAATGGGCTGTTCTGGCTGTAATCTGGACTGGCACCCAACGCTTGCATCACTTCCTGAGCCGACTGATAGCGCTTAGAGGGATACGGATCCAGCATGCGATTCAGCATGTTAGCCAACTTGGGACTCACCGTGACCTGCCGCTGCCACTGACGACGATTGCCTACCAGTAGATCCTGCGGTTCTTTGCCCGTCAGCAAAACCAACACCGTGGCAGCCAGCGCATACAAATCACTGTGTGGAGACACTTCACCGTGATCCATTTGTTCGCTGGGCGCATAGCCCGCTTTACCCAAGCGAGTCACATTTGCAGGAGCCGCGATCGCCCGTCGCAACTGAGAATTCACCTCAGCGGCAGCCTGCTTTACGCCCCCAAAATCGATCAATACAGGCAGACCATCTGCACTACGCAAGATCAGATTGTCGGGCGAAATATCTCGATGGATCACACCGCATCTGTGGATGTAGTCCAGCACGGGCAGAAGTTGCACCAGCAGTTGTATCACCTCTGCTTCTGTGAAACCGTAGCCCTGAGCCTGGCGCGATCGCAGCAATGCCTGGTACGTCTCACCTTCTACATAGTCCTGCACTAGAAACAGTCGCCTTTTGCCCTGCCAGTCTGCCTGAAACAATTCCCGAAAGCGTGGAATCTGCGGGTGTTGCAGCTTATGCAGAATGCCCGCCTCCCGCTCAAACAATTCCTCTGCTTTGTGTAGCGCCTCTGTTCCCTGCACCTGGGGCGCAAACTCTTTCAGCACGCAATACTCATGAAACCGATGCGTGTCTTCTGCCAGATACGTCCGCCCAAAGCCACCATGTCCCAACTCGCGTATCACCCGATAGCGCAATCCCAGGGTTTGACCCGCCATACCACCCGCTGGCGATCGTGGCACAGTCGGCAGCATCTCACCGCATAGACGACAAAAACGATTACTGTCAGGATTATCGTGCCCCTGACTGCAAAAGAGAGAGTTCATCGGATTTTAATGGGTAGCGGGTAAAGGGTGTTGAATATAGAGAGGGCGATCGCACAGTGGGCTTAATGCAGTCTCCATCATACTCATCGCTAAAGTAGTCTAGAAGGTGGCAGGCAAAAGGATGAGGAATGAAGGCAGAAGGCAGAAGGCAAAAGGTCAAAGACTGACCGCTGACCGCTGACCGCTCAATCAACTCTCAACTCAAAACGCTTAACTCAAAACTCTCTCCCCTCCCCATGACCTTCCACATCGGCTGTGCAATTTGGGCGTACAAAGGTTGGCTGGGAGACCTGTTCCCATCGGATAGTCGCGCGGCTGATTTTCTGCATCTCTATAGTCGTCGCTTTACGGCGGTAGAAGGGAATACGACGTTTTACTCCATCCCGGATGCGGAGACAGTGAAGCGGTGGGCAACGGAAACACCGGATGGCTTCAAGTTTTGCCTGAAGTTGCCGAAAAGTTTGACGCACAATGGTTTGTTGCAACCTGCACTGCCGGGTACGCTAGCTTTTCTGACAAAGATGCAGGGACTGGGCGATCGCCTCGGCCCTTTGTTCGCCCAACTGCCGCCCAGCTACAGCCCGTCAAGCTTTGCCGATTTAGAAGCCTTCTTGACCGCTCTGCCCCGTGACGCAGCAGATTTTGCCCTGGAAGTGCGTCATCTCGACTGGTTCAAAACACCTCATGCAGAGCGACTGACTGACCTGCTAGAACGATTGGGCGTTGGACGCGTTCTACTCGATACTCGTCCCATCTATGACGCACCCGACGACCCACAGTTGCACTCCGAGCGCAAAAAGCCGAAACTGCCCCTTCAACCAAGCGTCACGGCTCCCTTCAGCCTAATTCGCTTCATCAGCCATCCCGATCGCACCCTCAATCAACCGTATTTAGAGAAATGGGTTGCGCTGGTGGAGCAATGGCTTCGGCAAGGAACCCACATCTACTTCTTTGTGCATTGCCCTCTAGAGGAGCGATCGCCCGCCAACGCACGCTACTTTCAATCCCTACTTGAACAGCGTGGTACTCCTGTTCCACCGCTTCCCTGGAACAGCATTGATACACCAACTCAGTTGAATCTGTTCTGAGCGTCAGAGTGCTCAACACAACGCTAGAGCTTACACAAACCTCGGAGGTTTTAACCAGTCATGAAGATCGCAGCCAACGGTAGGCTTAAACCTCCGAGGTTTAGTTGAATAGCTCCGATGTTGTTTCGGATCGCAGGCACCACATTTCCAATGACACTGCATCCATTCGCAGTGTTATTGGAAACATTCGCAATGTATCACGCTGCAATTTGAATGTTCCCGATGTAATTGGCAATTGCAGGCAAACCATTCGTAATACAACCGCATCCATTCGCATTGACATAGAGAACATTCGTAATGTGTTGTGCTGCAATTTGAATGCACTCTATGACAGAAGCGATCGCAGCCGCAATATTCAAGATCGCAGGCGCGACATTCAAATGAATGAGGCAACCAGTCTTGAGGACAATCGCACGAGAAGCAGTGGCAGATGCCTATCGTTAATGCGTAGGATAGGAGAAAAATTCTGCTGCCTGGTTTTCTATGGCGGATGCGATCGATTTTCAGCCCTATCTCAAAGCGCTTCCTGATCCAGCGAATCACGACTGGGGCGATCGCTATACGCCAACTCAGGCTGAGTTGCCATTGAAGGTAAGGGCGATCGTCCAAGACAATCCAGGCGACCCCACTGCTCAACGTTCATTAGAAGCACAGAAGCGCGAACGCTTTGAGGTGTTGGAGGGTTTGCGAAAAGCAGTGCGGAAACATCATCAGGGGTTGCTGATTGGCAAACCGGGTTCCGGCAAATCAACTGCATTGCGCCGTCTACTGTGGGAGGACGCTCAAACAGCTTTAAAAATTGCTAATAGTGGACAGGGTAATTTCACAGTTCCCGTTCTCGTTGAATTGCGCGATTGCCGCAGCGGTTCTGTGCTGGAGTGGATTCAGAAGGCTCTACGACGATTGCGCCTGAGCCAGGAAACTGTTGAAGACCTGCTGTTTGCAGGACGACTGCTGCTGTTGTTTGATGGCTTGAATGAAGTGCCGACCTCGGATGCTTACTCAGCGCTGGATGAGTTTCGGCGGGATGAAGACTTCCACACCGTTCCCATCATCGTCACCACACGCGAGTTAGGTGCAGGAGCAGACCTGGGCATTGAGAAAAAGCTAGAAATGGTGCCGTTGACCGAACCCCAGATGCGGGAGTTTATCCAGAAGCGGCTGCCGGGGCAAGCCGATGAGTTATTGCGCCAGCTTAAGGATCGTTTGCGAGAACTGGCAGAAACGCCGCTGTTGCTGCAAATGCTGTGTGATGTTGTGGCAGAAAGCCCCGATGGACAGATTCCTCAAAATCGTGGGGAACTGTTTCGTCAAGAATTTGCTCGACGCTACGAGACATTTAAACCGCTGAAAGGAAGAGTATCAGACGACTCGCGCCGCTTTGCACTGGAACTGCTCCAGCACCTTGCCTTTGTGATGACGCAAGGAGACCCGCACACCACTCCCTTAAAGCCTACTCCCGCCTGGTTAACCATTCCTAAAGTGCAAGCCGAAACAATTCTGGAAGCTTATCTTACGAATCGCGTTGAAGCTCCTGCTCAAGCTGCAAAAGAGTGGCTGGAAGATCTACTGGAATTTCATCTGCTTCAAATTGCCAGTAATCCTGACGAGATCGAATTTCACCACCAACTATTTCAGGAATACTACGCGGCTGAAGCGCTACTGCAAAAGCTGCCAAAACTGAGTGATACCGAACTAAAGCAGAATTATTTGAATTATTTGAAGTGGACGGAAGCGATCGCTTTAATGTCATCACTACTAGAGAACGAAGTGCAAGCATTACAAGTCACAAAATTAGCGTTAGAAGTGGATTGGATGCTTGGCGCACGATTAGCAGGAGAGGTACAACCGAAATGGCAAGAGCAAACGGTCGAAAGGATAAGTACGCTGGATATACCTCCGAAATACAAGATGCAGCTTTTAGGTAATACTCACTCTGATCATGCTGTGCCGTACTTGATAGAGAGTCTAATTGACGAGCAAAATGCAATATGGGTTTTTGAAGCAGCCTTTGCTTTGAGGGAACTGAATAGAAAATCAGCGATTCCAGAGTTACTGAAAACATTAGATCACCATAATTCAGTTGTCGTTGTTGCTGCACTTTTCGCGTTAGGAGCAGTTGGCGATAGTACAGTAATCCCATCATTAAAACGGGCTTTAAATCACTCGAATGACAGTATTCAATCACAAGCTGCTGAAAGCCTGGGTGAACTATACATCCATTCAGCCGTTCCAGATCTACTCAACGCATTGAAAGATAAGACACGTGTAGAAAAAGTTCATATTCAGGTTGTTAAAGCTCTAGTTGCACTAGCGTCTGATTCAGCGATCCCAGATTTGCTAAAGATAGCTTTAGAAGATTCATCAGACTTCCTTCGTTGGGTTACAGCTGAAGCTTTAGCCCAGATCGATTATGATAAAGCGGCTAGGGAACTACTTAAAGCTTTAAATTCTGAAAATCATAATATTCGTGACAACGCCGCAGAAGCATTAGGCAAAGTAGGCAACGAAATAGCAGTCGAAGAGTTGGTTGTAGCGTTACGAGAGCATAGCTGGCAGGCTGCCATAGCGTTGAAAGAGATAGGAAGCACAAAAGCAACTCCATTGCTGATTACAGCCCTTCAAAACCCTTGTGCTGCTGAACTTGCTGCTTGGACATTGGGCGAATTAGGCGATTCAATGGCAGTACCAAGCCTGATTAATGTACTTGATCACTGGCATTCCCAATTAGTTGAAAATGCTGTTGAAGCATTAGGTCAGCTGGGCGATGAAGCTGCAATTCCAGCGCTAAGTGAACTTCTACAGACAAACCCGGCAAATAGCGTTCGTCTGAATGCCCTCATCGCTTTAGGAAAGCTGGGTGAAAAGCAGGTGCTTCCAGAACTAATCAATCTGCTGAAGCAGCAAGCTCTTGGTCGTGCTTCGCGCCGATCTGACTGGTGGGAAATTTTTGCCGCGTTGGAAAAGATCAGTGGACAGCTAGTTGTTTCTGCACTGATACAAGTGCTTAAGTCACCGATGCCTAACTTCCGTTGGAAGTCGGCTGAAGCTCTAGGGAATTTGGCAGATCCTTCCGTGATCGATAGCTTACTTGATGCATTAACAGACGAGCATTCTACCGTTCGGATGATGGTTGCACAAGCACTAGGTAAATTTGATTGTCAGTCTATTTTGCCAAAGCTAATTTCATTTCTAGAACCTGATAATCCAAATATTCAAGATCCAAATGTTCGAGAGGCTGCTATTCGTGCTTTCGGTGATTTGGCAGATAAAAAATCAGTCGAAGTGCTCATACAAACTTTGACCGATCCAGAGCTTGTTGTCCGCTACAGCGCGGCTGAAGCATTGGCTAAACTCAGCAATCTCGAAAAAATGCAACATCATGTTGCTGAAGTGTTAAGTCCTGCCTGGAAATCAAGTTTTGTGAATGATGGGTTTGTTTATCCACTCCGAGATATAAAAAATAACTGCAAGTTTTACAACTACAAAATTGCTTGGTCAGCGGTGGAAGAAGGGAGTGGGGTATTGGGTGTTGGGGGTGAAGATAAGAAAGGCACTACTTACGCAATTAAGGCTGAAGTGGTACAAATTATTGAGCAAAACCACGGTAATGTCATTGGGCAATAACCACCTAGGTCAGAATAAAGAAACCAGCAAACGGTGAGGGCAACGATGGAAATCGCATCTCATATCAGCGTCGATTCGGCAATTCATCACGGTACGCCTGTCATCACGGGCACTCGCGTTCCTGTATCCATTGTTCTCGGCTCACTCGCAGGTGGCATGGACAAAGAAGCGGTCATGCAAGAATATGAATTGACCCAGACTCAGGTGGAAGCAGCACTTGCCTATGCCACTGAGTTAGTCAAACAAACGACAGTGATTCCTCTGGGAGCCTGAGCGTTGAACATCCTCGTTGATGAAAATATGCCGTGTTCCCTCGCACCGCAAATTGCCGCGTTGGGTTTCTCCGCTCAAGACGTGCGCGATATTGGTCTCCGGGGACACCGTGATACAGAAGTGATGGATGCCGCCATTGCTGCCGATGCGATTATCATCACCCGCGATCGTGGACTCGCCGATCCGAGAGGTTGGGCAGAAGCATTCAGCGCAGGCGTCATCTTCGTTAACCTCCCAGACGATACGCCTGCAACCACCGTCAATGCCAGGATTCTCGAACTCCTATCAAACCGTTTACCCGTTTCGCTTCTGGGTGCTCTTACAACCGTTGAGCCTCGTCGTGCGCTCTCCCGTCCCATTCGTCGCAGATCTTAATCAGGAACGATCATGACTGAATCCTCTAAATATTCAATCAACACCGAAGTCAACCAGATCATTGAAACCAACACTGGCACTGTCATTGGTAAAGGCATTCAACACAACTATGCGACAAATCCTGAGTTAGCTGAAGCACTGGCTGAGTTCAAGCAAACTATTGTTGATCTACAGCAAAAATATCCCCAGGCAACAGACGCACAAATTCCGGCGATCGTGGATGTTGAGTTTCAAGAAATCAAGCGCACTCAACCCCAACGCTGGCAAAACTTTCTCAACTTGAAACGACAGTGGAACGGGGTCAAAAAAGGGCTGCTCAAAGTTGGTGAACATTTCGCCGAAGAAACTCCGTGGGGCAAAGGCGTAATCGGCTACCTTGAAGGCGTAACGGATGAAGTAAAGTAGACACTTTGACCGTAGAAGCGCCTCAAAACTAACATCTGCTCTACAACAGTTCCCTACAAAATTTCTACAGTGCCCTGCTGCCCATCAATGCGGACGCGCTGACCGTCTTGAAGTAACTGCGTCGCGTTGTGGATATCCATCACGGCAGGGATGCGGTACTCACGAGCGACGATCGCCCCGTGTGACAATCTGCCACCCACTTCTGCAATGAGTCCTCCCGCCCTTGCCAGCAGCGGTGCCCAACCCGAATCGGTGTAGGGCACGACGAGAATACTGGTGCGATCGACCTCTGGCAACTCCGCCAAACTCCGCACCACTTTGACAATGCCCTCTACCTCTCCCGGACTCGCGCCGATGCCCTGTAGCTGCTGCGATGACTGTCCTTTGTAAATGCTGATCGTTGGTGCCGGTAGATCATTGCCATAAATCAGAAAGGGTACTGCCTGAAGTTGACGATCGGCTTCCAACTGCGATCGACGCTGCCCCACTAATTTCTGAAACGTTACCCCTCTCTCTTCACCCCTCTCTCCTCCCTCTCGAATCTCTTCCCACTCTAGAAAAAAGATATCCCCTGACTCTGCCAGTAACCCTGACTCCAGCCAATGGTTTTCTAGAGCAACAAAGCTCCACCGCAATTCTGCCAGCAAACGACTGTAGATCTCTGTCACTCGACCTTTAAGCGTGAGGCGACGCTGTACTCGCTTGACGTTGCCAGTGGGTCGATCGATCTGAGGCGCGATCGCAGGTGGATGTTGACAAAACTGGACGAAGAGCGATCGTACAGGCTGCGGATCTTCTTTCCAGGTTGGCACCGCGATATCCGTCCCCACCTCGCTTAAGTAGCCGTATTGCTCGATCAGCACATCTAACTGTGTCAGGATGGTTTGCCCCTCGAACGTTTGAGCCAGAGAAGAGAGAGGAGTGGAGAGTGGGGAGTGGGGAGTGGGAGAGTTGTGCATTCTTACTTCTCCCTCTGCTTCCCCTACTTCCCCTGCTTCCTCCGCCCCCTCTGCTTCCCCTGCTTCCCCTGCCCCTTCTACTCCCGACTCCCTCTCTAAAACTTCTCTTGCCTCTTGTGCCAGCGTCTGAAGCGATCGCAAGGCCGCAATTTCTGGCGTATCACTGTTGTCTAATTGTTCATCCTTCACTTTCAGGATGCTTTTGCGTAAGGCGGCGCTGAGAGGAGCGAGAATGCTGTAGTAGGTAGCGGTTTGCAGCAGGTTGAGAATGCGATCAATGCGTGCCAGAAGCGCTGATGGCTCAAGCTCAGTCGCGGGTTGTCGAGAGAATTCTGTTAGAGCGGGTGCAAACTGATGGCGAGACGCTTGGCGAAAATCGTTTTCTAGACGAAATTCTCGATTCAATAAGCGTAAAAACCCTGGCACATTTCGCAGGGTGGATTGAAGCGGCGGTTTGCTAAATTTTGCGCCGCGTGTCAGAAATTCCAGGCTTTCGGGGGGCAGGCCCATGCGTCGAAACAACTGTCCTAACAATGAGGCGTTGAAGTAAGCGTAGGAATAGTGGAGCGTGGCAGTGTCGTTGAAGTCTAGTCCTTTGGCGCGATCGCCCAAAACAAGCGTAAACAGATTGCCCCACACGCCACAGGTTAAGGGACGATTGATTGACCAGGTGAGGGGGTGAATGAAACCAGGAATAACCTCAGCCGCAATCTTGCGCGTCCAGATGGGCAGCAGCGTGGTGATGGGTCGCGCCTGCAAGAGCCAGAGTTGCTTGCCATCATAGCTCCACTCAATATCCTGGGGAGTGCCTTGATTTTGAGCTTCTAAGTGTCTGGCGAGAAAGGCGACCTGCTGAAGCAACCGACCTGGAACAGAGCCATTGCCATTGATAGCTAAGGTCAGATCGTCTGGTAGTATCCAGCTAGATGGGGTTTGAGCCGTTGCGGGAGTGAAGTCGATCGCGGGCACAATCACCTCATACCGTTCTGGCGTTACCTGTCCCGATACAACCTGAGACGCACTGCCTGGTAACGCTTCGATTGCCACTGCATCTCCCTGCCTCGCCATTGGATCACGGCTAAAGGCAACGCCTGAAAAGGCTCCCCGCACCTGTTGCTGAATCAAGACCGCCATGGTGGCATCGGGTAAGTGGCGATCGCGCCGATACTTTACAGCACTCGGCTGATTGTAGGAAGCAAAACAGCGAGAAATAGCAGGCATCAATTGTTCGGAGCGGACGAGGCTGGGAATGGATTCGTACTGTCCTGCTGCCGATGCGGCTTCTGAATCTTCGCCTACCGCAGAAGACCGCACAATGAGCGGTGCTCTGGGCGATGGTTTGAGCCGTTCTAACAGTGGCTCTGGATCGTCACCAGGACTCAGCACCCAGCCCATCGGCACCGGATAGCCTGATCGCTTTAAGCGAGAGAGCGTTGCCGCTTTGTGCCCAACCTTACGAGCATCCACTGCATCATTAAGGGAACGGAGGGCACGATCGCCGCGAAAGAATTTGAAGGTTGATTGCGCGTCTGCTTTGGCGGTGGTGGAAGCCAGATCCAAATCATCAGGAATCTTGGTGTAAATCCAGCCCAGCATGATGGCAAGGACGATCGCCGCGCCAATCAGATCCTGGTTTAAGGGATGGCGCAACGCGGTGATGAGGGGAAAAATCACTAATACGCTGAGCCGTCCCTGCTGTCGTTCGCGCAGAATCGTGAAGCTAATCGCGCTGATGAGGAAGACAAACCCTGCCGCGATCGGGTCATGAACGACATAGCCCCAGACGACATTCGTTGTGCCCGCACCCTTGCCAAACCAGTAGCGCCCCATAACCAATGCCATCAGCGCAATGAGTTCCCAAACTGGATCGACAGGAAAGAACGATCGCGCGAGCAAAACGGCTGCAATGCCCTTCAGGGCTTCTGATAAGACGGCAAGCGTGCCTACCACTCGCCCACCGTGATAGAAGGCAGCCGAAACGCTCACATTGCCTGTGCCGACTTGTGCCAGGTTACGTCGCGTAAGGGCAACCGTGATCCAGGCGATCAGCGGCAGTCCACCCAGCAGTGGACAAACCACAAAGATTAATAGTGCGCCCCAAACCTGTGTCAGCGTCATAAGCGTGCATCAATCATCCTGCGGCTGAGCTGCTTTGTTTAAGCATTACCACGCTTAAACAAAGCAATAATGACGATGAGAACATGCTTCACCTCTGTCTCATCGTATCGTTAGATAGGTGTTGACTTATAGTTGCGCTCAGGGCGATCGTCGCACATACAGGGCTGCGGTATCGAGTCCCAGTCGTGGTGAAAAAATTTAGAACCAGGGATCAGATCGCATCAAAACAATCGCAGAGAGCGATCTTTGTGACCTTCGCGTCTCGGTGGTCGTTTAAAGGTAAGGCAACTTAACTCTTGAGCGTAATCAGCCGCCTAAATTACCGCTGTACGCATCCCCGCTGCCAGCAAGTTCCGGTCTTGTTCTCATACCGGGTAGTGCTTTTGTTTCACCTGTTTCGATATAGCCCACGTAGAATGCGCCTTCTTCCACACTAAGCGCACTGGCATTCACATCGCCTTCTAACCGAGCGGTGCGGCTGAGGGTCAGTTTCCCTTCGACTAGCACTCGTGCCTTGAGAACTCCATGCACCGTCAGGTTTTTCGCTCGCACTTCTGGCCCTTCAATTAGCCCGCTCTCAGAAATCTGCATATCACCCCGCACTTCAACGGTGCCATGAATGATGCCATCAACCAGCAGATCGCCCTCAACGTGAAGCGTGCCCTGAAACTCACTGTTGGGAGCGATGTAGGTAGGTAAGGTCTTTGACGGTGGTGGCGTATTTTTTCTAAACATACCGTTCTCTGAGGGTTAAGACTCAACCATTTAATTCTTGCGAACGTATAAAAAGCACATGATGTGTGCTCAGTCCTCGCCGTCATCATGGCACACTCATTACTGAAAGTTAAGGCTTTGCAGGTAAAAAGTTGCGATCGGCGTGGAGGGGTGGAGGGGAAATTGAGCGGTCAGCAGTCAGCAGTCAGCGGTCAGCTTTTTTAGCTTCGCTAAGTTTAGGAGGCAAAAGGCAGAAGGCATGAGGCAGAACTAACTCAAAACTCAAAATTCTCTTCCCCTGCTCCCCCTGCTCCCCCTGCCTTCCTTACCGCTCCACTCCCTCCCTCGTGGTCACAATCAAGCGTAGGATAAGTGAAGCCTGGTGGATGAGGACAGAATCATGGTCAAGCGCTTGCGCTCCAAACATAGTGCGACACGTCATGTTGGTTCGTGGAGACTCGATCACCCACTACAGCAATTTGCCTTTAAAGGCTTGCTGACAGGGGTAATAGTCACTGCGATCGTGGGACTTGTAGCACCGCCACTGGGGGCGAACACGATCGCAGGCTTATT
Organism: Stenomitos rutilans; assembly: GCF_059505485.1. Taxonomy (NCBI): domain Bacteria; kingdom Bacillati; phylum Cyanobacteriota; class Cyanophyceae; order Leptolyngbyales; family Leptolyngbyaceae; genus Stenomitos; species Stenomitos rutilans. The sequence goes on along the minus strand of NZ_JCACKR010000088.1, from coordinate 18,227 downwards.
TGGCCTTCCCATTCCCAGCCTACCGATTCCGGGTGGTTCGGTGGAAGATCTGCTGAAAGGGGCGATCTCAGAGCAGGCGATGAAAGCATTGGGCAGTACGTTGCAGAATGAGGCTCCGATCGAGTCCAGTAGCCAAGCGACATTCCCAATAGTGAATCAAGTACCAGGCAAGGCATTTAAGCCGAACGCCATGCCAACAACGCTCATGGCTCAACTCCGTAATGCGACTGATGGCACCGTCGCGCTACAGCCTGGAGATTACCGCATTCCAGTCGATGTGTTTTGCATGAAAGTATCGGCGCACAGCCCTGCGGGGCATCGCTACTTGCTGGCACCACTGAAAGGAAAATGGGCGGATATCATTGTGGCGTTAAATGCGCGATCGGCCGGCACTGCCATTCCGCACAAGCAGCTACAGGTTTTGTCGTGGAACTTGCAGGCTGGAATGAAATATGAGGAATTGGCAACCGAGCAACGGGCGATCGTCGATCAACTGCTGCCCGACTACAAGCCTCGGCTATCGCGTAGCTTTTATGAACAGATTGAATCAACGTGGAGCCAGCTTTCTGGCACGGTTCCAGGGCTACCGTCGATGGATTCCGCTTTGGGACGGTTAGGAACGGTTGGGAATGCGATCGTCACGCTCCGCCAAACCCGCGAAACCCTGCTCCGCTATGGCAATAATTTCGAGGCTTTGTCAAACGCCTTTGTGCTGCCTGGACAGGCCAATACGCCTACCGATGGAGCCAATACGCCGTGGAGCCAAATCAGCCCTCGTGTTTATGCCCGGTTAGTAACTCAGGGCACCTATGCCGATCCGGGTGAACTTCAGGTGCGCGTCACGGCAGAAGCACCCGTGGGTATGGGCGATCGCCCCCTGGTAGCTACAACGAATCTAGCCGATTTGCATCTGGCTGCTACACCAGTCAAAGTACCCCTGGCTGGCTTAGTAGGCGATCCGCAAGATAGTAGCGTGCAGCCCCTATCAATGTCTCCGCGACCAGAGGATAAAGACGAGGATGAATCGGGTTCTGGAAACTTGCACATTGAAGAAAAAGGCTTTTCGGGGCCGCAGCCGCCAGATCCACTGAATCAGGTGTAGGGGCGGCTATGCTACGCCTCTAACGTCTCCGTTCACCGCTGTCGATCGCTCCTCCTACGGAATCTGGTCACAGGAGGGCGATCTGGGTGCGAACCAATCTATTGATGTCGTTTGGCGAACTCGGCGAGCAACGTTGGATAGTCTTCTGGCAAAGGAAACTTCTTAAAGCTATGGACGGCAGGGGTCGTTGTCCACATCAGTTTCTCATCCGTGTAGGTCTCAATGAAGGGACGAAAAGATTGGGCATCATCCATCATCGTCGCTCGGACATTCACAAAGTCATCCATACCTTCTGGGCGCGTGAACAGCCAACTCATGCAGTGGGCGCAGAAATAATGACGCGTTGCGCCCTGAAGGCCGCCAATGACAGGGTCACCTAACGTGACCTTAAACCCATTGCTGGGATACAGGGTGCTCAAGCTAAAGGCACTTGCTGTCATCCGCTGGCAACCCGTACAGTGGCAGGCCATAGTCAGTAACGGTTCAGCATGCACTTCAAATTGGACTTGTCCACATCGACATTGCCCTTTTCTGGAAGGCTTACGGTCGGTCATTATTGACTCCTTCGCACTTAGCTCGACAACAGTCTCCTTTGTACTCGTAATCTAGAGCAACGCTCCGATGCCTGCTATGAGTCGAAGGGAGAATACCGCGCGGTATTGGTTTCTAGCTAATAGAAATTCAATCTATGACCTACGGAAACACCGCACCCTGAGTTGCACCGTGCTTTGTGCTGGCATCGTAGGCTTTGTGCTTCTGCTTGAACGTTGCTTTGACGGCATCTCGTTTTTGGGTGGCAAGTTTGTTCAAGGCATCACAGGAGGGAGCAGCGGGCATAGCTTTCAGTTGAGTCAGCAGATCGTTTCCGGCATCAATGCCTAACTGCTTGTGGCCTTCTTCATGCGTTTGCAGGGCCGCCAGGTGCTTTTTCCAGCGATCGATGAGCGCTTGAGGAGTTCCGTTGGGTGGCGTCCATTCTGGCAAATTGAAGGTAGTTTTAACGGTGACGGTGACGGTTTTCAGCTTACAACTGCCTTTCTTACCACCAGAGGTAAACTGCGCATCTAAATCCCAGGTTGTGGATGCATCAAAGCGCTTGCCTTCATCCTGGTTCATAGGGCCCAGTTGGTTCATCTGCGATCGCAGCTCAGCCGTTGTTTTGCCCTGAATTTTGTACGGTGCCGTTGTGGGAGTTGCCACCACTAAATCGGGATCACCTGCCCAAGCGGTAACCGCATAGCCCACCATACAACTACCAATAAATACGGCTAAACCTTGATGAAACATAGGATGTTGGGATGCGCGATCGCTTAAGGGGCTGTAAAAATCATGCCATGTTTTTGCCGCCAGCCGACCCTGCGGAAAGTAAGCTAAAGCCATCCACGGTCAGCTTAGAAGTTTTGAGTTTTGAGTTTTAAGTTTTGAGTTGAAGAGCTATTAGCGGTCAGCGGTTAGCTTTCTGTTCTGGATACCAGGCTCTCGTTTGCTATCCGGCTTCAAGGAAGCCGGAACTTGGTAGCAAGCACTAGCTGAAAGCTGATAGCTAATCCACCGTTTGTTTTAAGGCTTACTGGAGCCTGGTTTGTCCGTCGGAATCGTAATATCGATCGCCGTTACCAATTGCCCTAATGTCTCCAACGATGGTTTGATCGTGTCTCGATTGCCAACCACCAGTGTGGCAAGCTTTTCTGGCTGTAAGTAGGTTTTGGCAACGCGCTGTACATCGGCGATCGTGGTGGCTGTGACGCCCTTTTGGTAGCGAAAGATGAAGTCACTTGGATAGCCAAAATACTCGTAGCGTAGGAGCCGAGACAGGGTTTGCTCAGGCTGCTGAAAGTTGAAAATAAAGGAATTCAGCACGGAGTCTTTGGCGAAGGCAAGCTCGGAAGGGACGATCGGTGCTGTACGAATTTTGTCTACCTCGGCTCTCACACTTTTAATAAACGGCACTGTTGCATCCGATCGCGTTTGCCCACCTGCTACAAACAAACCAGGATAGTCGTACTGCGGCCCCCAATAGGCATAGACCGAGTAGGCCAACCCCTGGCGCGATCGCACCTCGTTAAACAGCCGTCCACCAAAGCCATTCAGCACTTCATTCATGACTGATAGTGCCGGATAGTCAGGACTATTGACCTGTCCGCCGAGATGCCCAATTTGCACATTGCTTTGCGTTAGCTGCGGCTGGTTGACCAAAAAGATGCCACCCTGCTTCGCCTGCGCGACGGTTGGTAGCGCAGAGGATTTCGTCTTTGCAGGCTTCCAGTCACCCAACTTCGCTTCCACAAGCTGGCGCATGGCCTTACTGTCAAAATCACCCACAATGCCCAGCAAAATGTTATTCGGTGAGAAATATTGTTGATGAAACTGCACTAAATCATCACGCGTGATGTTTGCCAGCGTGGCGTACTCGGTGTAGCGGGCATAGGGGCTACTGTCACCATACACCAGCTTGCGAAACTCACGATTGGCGATCGCGTCTGGCGCATCATTGCGACGAGCAATGCCTCCACGCTCCTGATTTTTTGCCAGGTTTAACTTATCGGTGGGGAAGGTCGGTTGCCTTAGGGTATTCACAAACAGGTCAAACACGTCTGGTAAGTCTTCGGTGAGGGTATTGAATTCAGCATTACCCGCAACGTCGTTGATCGCGGTTTCAACCGAAGCGGCCCGCTGCTCCAAAAACTCGTTCATGGCATCGGCGCTGAGGGTTTGAGTGCCCCCGGATCGCATCACTGTGCCGACTAGCCCCGCTAGCCCGACTTTAGAGGCTGATTCCAGTCGATCGCCCGTGCGAATGAACGCACTTCCATTAATCAACGGCAGTTCGTGATCTTCCATCAGGTAAACCACCATGCCATTTGCCAAGGTAAATCGCGTGTAGTCCGGCAGCTTAATGGCAGGTGGCGGCGAAAAGGTCAATTCGGTGTAGTGCTTTGGCGTGGCAGCAGCGGCTGGATGCAGTGCCAAGAGCAATAGCAGCAGCGGCACCATCACAAAGGAAAAGACCAGCACAATGATTTTTGCCGTTCTCTGCTTTTTAGTTTCTGTCGTCGTTGACATCGCGTCCTCAATTGCTGGATTGCCCTCTGGTGGTCTAACTGACTTCTCTTTTTCAGTTCCTTGTGAATTGAGAACTGTTTTTTAGAACTTGTATCTTATTTTTAGACTCACAATACATCACTCAATGCAACGACAGGTAAATTAGGCACTTTGCGGAAATCAGCATCATTAGTCAGAAAAACAGAATACTTTTCACTCATTGCTGTTGCTGCGTGGATTGCATCTGGTGTTCTTAAGCTTGTTGCGGCACGAAGGTGAGCGGCTGCTTTAAGAACAGCCTGAGTGACAGAAATTGCTTGTATGTCTGATGCTAGAAGTAAGCTTTCGTAAATCTGAATCAAGTCAGAGTTTCTGTTCCTCAATGGAAGGACCCACGTTTCCATCAGCGTCAGTTCATTGCTAATCACTTTTAGTTTGTCAACATTTAGTTCAAGCCAAAGTGTTTCTAACAGAGGGAAATAATCTGGAATCTTTTCCACGCTGTAAATCACGATCGCCGTATCAACATAAACCAGACTGGATTCTGGGATGGTTAGCGTTCCCATAAGTCTCGCTCTTCTTTAAGGTAGCGATCAACCGCTTCAGCCGTTTTAAACTGTTGCTGACCTGGCAGCTGGTTGAGAATGTCGATCGCGGCCTGCTGTTTGGGAAGTGCTTCTGACAGCACAACAAAAACCTCGACCTCTTCACCAACCGAGCCAGGTGGTATTTGAATCTCAATCTTGTGTCCTGGAAGGACTTTAGTCGTAATGTGTAACGCCGATTGCATCGTTATCTTTGCTCCATGAGGGTATAAGGCATCGACAGTCGTAATGTGTAACGCCGATTGCATCGTTATCTTTGCTCCATGAGGGTATAAG
>NZ_JCACKR010000088.1:0-13102 GCF_059505485.1 Stenomitos rutilans | reverse complement strand
GCATCGACTGGTAAAGCTCATAATCCTTTCGGCAAGAGCTTGCCGATCGTCCGATTTTGAGGCACAAACGTTGCTTGAGCGACGCGCTGAATATCCTGGGCCGTGACAGCCGCGATCGCGTCAATTTGTTTGAACAGGTTGCGCCAGGTACCCGTTTTCACGTCGTACTCTAACAGGGCTTGCGCCATGCCCATATTGGAGTCGAGTGATCGCAACAAGCCTGCCCGTGCCTGAGTTTTCACGCGATCGAGTTCCTGGGCCGAAACGGGTTCTGACTTCACGCGATCGATTTCAACGCGCAGTGCCGCTGCCACTTCATCAACGGTATGTCCCGGAGCCGTCAGCATGTAGAACAACATCAAATTGGGAAATTTATTGCCTGGGAAGCCGCTAAACCCAGCCGCATTGAGCGCCAACTGCTGTTTTTCTACCAAAGACTTGTACAACCGTGACGTGCGCCCATCGCTGAGAATACTGGTGATCATGTCGTAGATGGCGTCATCTGGATGTTTTAGTGCTGGACGGTGGTAGCCTTCCAGGTACCAGGGTTGCGTCTCTAACCGGAGCGTCACCTCTCGCAGTTCGGTCTGAGCAGGTTCAGCCGTCACAACTTCTGGCGGTGCAGGCTTGGCCTTGAAGCGTCCAAAGTAAAGCTGAGCCAGCCGTTTGACTTCGGTAGGATTCACATCACCGACAACGGCGATCGTCAAATTATTCGGCGCATAGTGAGTTTCAAAAAATGCCTGTACATCTTTGCGCGTCAGCCCTTGAATATCGTTGTTGTAGCCAATGACCGGGCGACGGTAGGGATGCTCCTTAAAAGCAACACCCGAAAAGGCTTCCACCATCTGACCGATCGGTGAATTATCTGTGCGCAGTCGCCGCTCTTCCAAAATCACATCTTTCTCTTTATAAAACTCCCGAAAAACGGGTTCTAGAAACCGCTCAGATTCCAGCGACATCCACAGTTCAAGCTTGTTTGATGGAAAGCTGTAGAAGTAGCGCGTTGCATCCGTTGAGGTGTTGGCATTCAGCCCCACACCACCCGCTTGCTCCACAATGCGTCCCATCTCGTTTTGCTTCACCAGCTTCCCTGCCGCTGCTTCCACCTGGGCAAATTCCGCCTGTAACGCTTTAAGCTTTGTTGTTTGCCCCTGTGCAGTTGCCGTTTGAATCTGCTCTGAAAGCCGATCGAGCTTGTCTAACAGTGGCGCTTCGGCGTTGTAATCGGCGGTGCCAATGCGTGTCGTACCCTTAAACGCAAGATGCTCTAAAAAGTGCGCCACGCCTGTTTTGCCGTTTGGCTCATCGGCTCCGCCCACATCGGCATAGGTCAGAAAGGAAACGACAGGCGCTTGGTGCCGCTCCAGCACGATGAACTTCAAGCCATTGTTGAGCTGAAATTCTGTGACTTGCTGTATCACCCGATCAAGATAGGGCTGAATCGACTGTGCAGGCGATGGCTTTGTCACGGGTGCCGTTTCTGTGCGTGCCCACACCGCAGCAGGAACCGTGCCCCAACTGAGCAAAAGCGCCAGGGTAAACGCCAGTGGTTTAGCCGTAGGGCGCAAGCACAACCGGATGGCAGTAAAGAAAGAGGAGAGCGATCGGCAAAACTGAAGCATAGATAACCACAAGTATGCAGTTCTCAGGATAACCTGCGTTGGCGGCCGTAACGTCAGTCGTTAGAGTCGCTTGTATGGCTCGAAACGGGACTGCTTGTTCAAGGCAGAGCTTCCGCACGCTTCGTAATGGCAAAGCCCATCAAGAGAAAAATTGCAGTTAATGAAGACAGTTTGTAGCGCACAGCACATCGTTAAAGCTCTGACATCCGTACTGTAAACGGTGTAAAAGCTTGATGAGTACTGTATACAAGCTAGGAGCCGCTGGGAGGGTTGCGGCTCTGTCAATTGTGCTATGGGTTTTGCCCAAAGCATGGCAGCGAAAGGATGCTATCGATTGGCAGCGGTTGGCTGGCGAAACGTGCTTCTACTGATTCGTTGCAACGTTTAAAGTTTACCTGTGTGAGGAGTTATGTTTAAAGCCACGATCGCTCAGACCACTTTACTGATCGCACCCTTCATTGTCTGGAGTTTGCCTGGTCAAGCCACCATTGCAGCAAAGGATATCGAAAGTCAGCAGCCGGCGGTTGAGGCGATCGCGGCACCAGTTATCGGGCCATCGATCGTCCAGCCTTTAACCGTTGCTGCAACACCCGTAGAGGAACCCTCCTCACCACCTGCTGCCGCGATCGCTGACTCACTGCTCTTGCCGGATGCCCAACAGCCTCAAAGCACTCCGGGCATGGAGCAGGTCACATCCATTTCACAACTAACAGATGTAAAGCCAACTGACTGGGCTTTTCAAGCACTTCAATCGCTTGTAGAACGCTATGGCTGTATTGTTGGTTACCCGGATAAAACTTATCGCGGTAACCGTGCTGTCACTCGCTATGAATTCGCGGCTGGCCTCAACGCCTGCATGGATCGCATCAATGAATTGATTGCCGCAGGTACTGCTGATCTGGTCAAGAAAGAAGACCTCTTGGCGGTGCAAAAGCTCCAGGAAGAATTTGCGGCGGAACTGGCAACCTTGCGCGGTCGAGTCACGGCTCTGGAAGCCCGTACTACCACCCTGGAAAAGCAGCAATTCTCCACAACCACCAAATTGAATGGGTTGGTGTGGTTTAACTTAACCGCAGCGGGTGCCGATCGTCCGGTGACCGCAGAACGGCGCTTTGCCAACAACGCCTTTGCTGCCCCTACGCGCAATCCAGTGACGCTGGTGCCATCACGGGTACAGCGGAGTAATCCGGAGACCACATTCAGCTACTATACGTTCCTCACGTTCACCACCTCATTTACGGGCAAAGATTCATTGATCACCCAACTCACCGCAGGCAACGGCAATTCCCCTGCCAATGAGTTTGTCTCAGCAGGCTTTTATAATTCCTGGGGCACTCCTTTTCTCGATCAAACGGGAACGCTCACGGCAGGTTCAGTGACCATTCGCGAATTGTCTTATACGTTCCCAATTACTAACAGTGCGCGGTTTGTGGTGGGGCCTCGCATTAACTTCTACCGCTATTTTGATGTGAATCGTTTTACGTTCTTTCTCACTGGAGCGAGCAGCTATAACTCGAACGGTAGTACCCTTTCCAATGCGGTCGATCGGGGTTCTGGAGCCGTCTTGATTTGGAACCTTAGCCCACAGTTTCGCTTTACAGCCGCATATCTGGCTGAAAATACCGAATTTTTGAATCCGTCTGGTGGCTTTAATACCTCTAGTAACCCCTCTGCGGGCCTGTTTAACAGCACCAATACCATTACTGGTGAACTGGCTTTTTCACCCAGTCAAAACTTCAATCTGCGACTGCTCTATACGCGCTCTAACATCAAAGCCTACAATGGCTTCATTGGTGGCTCGGTAGGAGAGCCATTGCCTTATGGCTATGCCGATGATGGTTTTGGAGGGCGAGTTAATGATGCCGATGCCGATACAGTGGTTGTCAACTTTGATTGGCTGATCACCAGTCGCTTTGGTATTTTTGGACGCTATTCCTATGGCAGTACGAAGATTGATCCGGTGAGCGCTGCGCGATCGGGCGGCAGTGTAAATGTGCAAGCAATTCAGTTTGGCTTGGGCTTTCCCGATTTGGGCAAGAAAGGCGCGTTGGGCGTCCTCTCCTTTGTGGTACCCCATGATTATTTGAGCGGTCGGCGTTTCTTGCTGTCGGGTGGCGGTGATGGAGGCACTCAGTATGAACTGGAAGCCTCCTATTACTACCCGTTAACCAGGAATATTGCGCTTGTTCCAGCCTTCTATGCAATCTGGAACCCGAATAACTTTGATAGCAATCCCACCGTTTTTGTGGGCAATCTTCGCGCCCAATTTAGCTTTTAACCGTCCGCTTTCTTTGCCAAGGGGCGCAAAACCATCATTCCTTGGGTAAAAGGGCTTATCGACACCGCGAACAAATGTATGACAGCAGCAGAAGTGTTAAAACCACTACTACTTATGTGCCAGAGACGTGTGCAAGATAACAAACAACTCCGCGATGAGGTCAACATTTTGTAACGTCATACACACCAAATTAGGAATGGTTTGCCTATTGTATACAGTGTACAACTTGTGCGTATGCAGCGACCCTATCACTACAGCCCTGTGAGCAACTTGCCTAAAATTGACACCCTAGTAAACGCTGAGGCTAACGCATGACACACGGAGAAGTTCACGCTGAGGACAGACATTTGTCCGCAGATTCACCCAAATTACTATATGGCTTACACGACAAGCCGCCGTTCAAAGATGCCCTCTTTGTTGGTTTGCAACATGTTTGTGCCATCTTCATTCCGATCGTGACGCCGGGACTGTTGATTACAGGCGCGTTGGGACTCGATCCAGCTAAGGCGAGTTACATTCTGGGGATGTCTTTGTTTGTCTCTGGGCTGGGTACGTTTATTCAGGTACGTCAGTTGGGGCCGATCGGTTCTGGTTTGTTAAGTGTTCAGGGCACAAGCTTTGCCTTTGTCACGCCGATTCTGGCCGTTGTAGCCATCTCGTTGCAAAATGGTAAAACGCCTGAGCAGACGCTTTCACTCATTTTAGGACTGTGCTTTTTTGGGTCATTCATTCCCATTATTCTCAGCCGCTTTCTGCACCTGACGCGCAAGATTTTTACCCCGTTGGTGACGGGCACGGCTGTAACGCTGATTGGGCTTTGCTTGATTAAGGTCGGGATGTTTTACATGGCAGGCGGTGGCAAGGCAAAGGCGATCGCCGCAAAAGCGCCGGATAGTCCGCTTGCGTTTGGTAGTTTGCAAAACTGGGCGTTGGCCTTGACGGTTTTTGCGATCGTTGGTATTTGTAGCGCCAGCGCCAACAAGTATTTGCGGATGGGTTCCATCATCATTGGGTTGTTTGCTGGTTTCATCATTTCCACGTTCCTGGGCATTACTGACTTCAGTAAGCTGGGTTCGCTGCCAATCATCAATATTCCGATCCCCTTTCGGTTTGGGCTGGGGTTTGACTTTGTGACGTTCGTGTCCTTTGCCATCATCTATATCGCGCTAACGCTCGAAGTTTTGGGCGACATTACAGCCACATCAATGGTGTCGGGTGAACCGATCGAAGGCGCAACCTACTTCCGTCGGCTTAAAGGCGGCATCTTAGGTGATGGAGTGAACTCACTGATTGCCTCGATTTGTGGTACATTTCCCATCGTGACGCCCGCTCAAAACAATGGCATTATTCAGCTCACTGGTGTGGGTAGCCGTTATGTTGGCTTTTTCGTTGCGGCAATTCTGGTGCTGCTCGGTTTGTTTCCGATCGTGGGCGGTGTGCTTTTAGCCATTCCCACGCCGGTCTTTGGTGGAGCCGTTATGCTCATGTTTGGTACCGTTGCCGTAGCTGGGTTTAACATCCTCCGCGCCGTCAGAATGGATAACCGTGCTTTTGTAATTCTTGCCGTTTCGTTAGCCGCAGGCTTGGGTGTCACCTTCCTGCCAGAAGCACTGGAGCATTTCCCCACTGGTGTGAGAAGTGTGTTGGAATCTGGGATTGCGACCGGCTCCATTTGCGCCCTGGTATTAAATATTGTGATGCCAAAGCCAAAGGAGGCTTCGATCGCGGAGAGGGAACCAATCCAGGCAGAGGCAGGCGTTCCCGTAAAATCAGAATAGGGGCTTTGCTCAGGCGTTCGTTTGACCCTTATGCTTTGTAAGTTGTCATCGGTGCGCCTGCATCGGCCGTTAACCCTGATCAATGCATGATCAATAGTAGTCATCCTTTAAAGAATGGAGAGAGCAATGCTCAAGTTTCTTACCCGTCGGTTTAGCGCTCTAGCGCTGTCGTTGGTGCTGTTGTTTAGTGCGGTTGTAGACTATCCCAACGTTGCAACACAGCCCGCGATCGCGCTCACTCCACTCAGCAGCAGCGCTGGTGAACTGGCTGTTCTTTTAGCGGATGCCGCTGTAGTGGCTGATCCTGAAGTAGACGCAGCCGCAGCCGCAGCCGATCCTGAAGCGGCCAAGGAAGCTGCCGAGGACGCGCTTAAGGTGGAAGCCAAAAAGCTAAAAGAAGCGGAGAAAGCCGAAGCGAAAAAGGTAAAAGAAGCCGCTAAGCTGGAGGCCAAGAAGCTGAAAGAAGCGGAAAAAGCCAAGAAGGAAACCGCTAAGGCTGAAGCGAAAAAGGCAAAAGAGGCTGCTAAGCTAGAAGCCAAAAAAGCCAAGGAAGCCGCTAAGCTAGAAGCCCAAAAAGCCAAGGAAGCGGAAACCGCTAAGGTTGACACAGAAGCGAAGTCCTAGTTTCAGTATGCTGTCAATCATCGTTTGGCACTGGAACAGGCTCCGCCGTTAAAGCGGCCTCACTCGCTGAATGCTTACCTGTGAATGGTTCAGTGAGTGGGGCTAGTTTGTCTGTTGAGTGGACAGCACCAAAGCAACGGTCTCAACTGATTAAAGCCTGCATTTGCACAAAGCCTGAATTTCGAGAGGGAGCGATGACTGTAGTTCCACGTCATGAATCACCGTTTAGCCTATCCGGGTATCTCATCAGTGATGGCCCCGCAGGCTTCTTGTTAAGCTGGGTCGCTGGGTTTGTGGATACGTCCGCCTTTATTATCTTGTTTGGCATTTTTACCGCTCATGTGACCGGCAACATTGCCCTTGCAGGGTCATCGTTTGTGGCATCCGATGAAGGTACGACCATTACCCGGCTCTTAATGCTGCCGACTTTTATGCTGACGGTGGCGTTAACGTCGCTGTTGGCACGGTATGCCCGTCACAAGCAGTGGTCTGTGTTTGCTGTGTTGCTCACGGCAGAAGCGATCGCGCTGGGCATCTTTTTGATCATCGGTACGCAACTCTCTCCAGCGTTACTGCTGGACGTGCAGGAAGAATACATTCTGCCGATCGGCATGGCAGGTGTGGTGGCAATGGCGATTCAAAATGCGCTGATGAAAGAAGCCAAAGGCGTGTTTAAGAGCTACATTCCCACGACGGTGATGACGGGCAATACCACTCAACTGACGATCGACCTGGTGCAGTTTGCAACCGCGAAGCTATCGCGCTCACCCAGCGAACTGACTAAACAAGAAGCGGCAGAAGCGTTAGAGCGCATGAGCCGCTTCATACCAGTCATTGCAGGCTTTGCGCTGGGTGGGTTTGCCGCCGCCTTTTTTGTCTTGCTGTCAGAGTCGTGGTGGAGTCTGGCCTTTCCGTTGCTGGTGATTTCTGCCCTGGCGATCGCGGCTTATGTCGAGCATACGCCAGCACCAGGCTTAGAAAACCATTGAAGGCGGCTGAACGGGTGGTGGTTTAACGTTTAAGGAGAATCTTAATGAAACGCTTTTTTGTGACACTTGCAGCCTGTGCTGTCTTGGCGCTGAGCCTTTTAGGGGTTGCTGGCTTTGCTCAGGCACAGCCCTTGACAACGAGCTTTGTGCCAACCCTTCTGGGTGCTGAAACGACTGCCTCTCCTGAAAAATTGATTGAGCAGGTGAGAGAGCAGATTTTGCCCCAGTTTGAGAGTATTTTGAGTCCCGAACAGCGCGATCGACTTCAGACTGAGATTGTGGACGCAAAAGTCAGCCTCCGCAAAGCATTCAAAAAAATCACGCTTTCCACCGATCAAAAAACCAGGCTGGCAACGGTGTTCAAATCCCTTCCCAAAAAGGATATCTTTGCCTCGCTGACCCCGGAGCAAAAGAAGGGGCTTTTCTCTAAGAAAGACTTTATGCCCACGCCTGAAGCCATCAGCGACAAGATCAACGCCAAAATGCAAATGGCAAAGGACAAAGGAGCTATGATGCCTACGCCAGAAGCGATTAGCCAAAAAATTAACGCCAAAATGAAGCTGGCGCAAGAGAAGGCTGCTACTAAAGCCGCACCAGCCCCAACCGCTGAGAAAGCGACTGAAGCGCTCAACGCGATCGAGAGCAAAGTAGCAGACTGACGCAATGGTTTCTTTTGTCTCAACTCAACTGGCTCATCTGATTGCGCCACAACCCATGAACACTGAGTTCTCACCATTCTTAAAGGCGATTATTTCGTTTGCGCACCCGGTGCTCATGCTGGGTGCGTTAGCGGCAACGCTCTATGCCCTTTACCTGGGCATTCTCGTTCGGCGTACCCGCAGTGCTGATGCGGAGGCCCGCAAGCAGATGATTAAAGCAAAATACAATCAGCGGCACTTTCAATGGGGTGCAGTGCTGTTAGCCGTTTGGGTGATTGGCACGGTGGGCGGCATGACAGCAACCTATCTGCTTTACCACAAGCTGTTTGTCAGCCCACATTTGGTCGTTGGCCTGAGTACCATTTGCTTTGCCGCGCTGGCTGCCATCTTTGTGCCGTTGATGCTCCAGGGTAAAGAGTGGGCAAGGCTGTTGCACATTACCTTTACGTCCCTGGTGCTGGGCTGCTTTCTCGCGCAAGCGGTTACAGGGTTACAAATCGTTCAAAAAATGATCGGTGAGATGCTTAAAACGGCGTAACGGGTTGCCCTGAGAGGTTCAATGATGATGAATGAATTAATGCGCGAACCGCTCAATCTGGTCGTGCTCCTCATAGCGATTTTGCTTGCCATCCCGCTCTTTAGCTGGCTTTTGACCCTTGTGCAAGCCACCTTTCGCGCTGCGTTTTCGATCGCGGCGATCGGCCTCATTGCCGCACTGGTTTTGATCGTACTGTTTGGTGTGAGTCCCGATCAAATCGTCCATCAAGTCAGTCGTGTGCCTCAAGCCTTACAACAGATGGTCACCGACGGTAAGGCTCCGTGGAAAAACATGTCGCAAGCCTACGACAAGTGGTAGCACGTGGTTGACGCAACAAGGCGCGATCGCTGGCTTTTAACTCATTCTGTCTGGACGTTACGCGCAGTTAAGCCTGTGCTGTTTTCAACCAATTCAAACTTCACGCGGTTTCCTGGCTTCACAGTGCGGTAGCCTTCTCCAGGAATGGCCGTGAAGTTGAAGAAGATGTTATCTCCAGTGTCATCTCTGGCGATCTCACCATTGCCAGATGGCAGATCAAACCAGCGGATTGTGCCTTGCGCAACGGGTAGCCCATTTGAGCCTAAAGGTGGAGCGCCATCGGCCCAGGTCTGCTGTGGAATACGAATCTGCTTTACCTGTGGGGTGTTGTAGGCTTCGTAGCGGTAATCCGATCGCTGTGACATTAATGTCCGCAGATCGTGCCGCAACTCCTCAAGGGTCGGTCGTCCCACAAAAAACCAACCATTGTAGATTTTGTAGATGCTGAGGTCAGAACGAAGGATAAACGTATAAGGTTGGGCGCGATAGGCATACTCCCCTTCTGTTTCGTCCAGAATCTTGATTTGTTTGATGAGTGACCGCTGTTCATCTGCTAAAAACGGCCATTGTGCCCCTAAGCCTGCGCGAAACGCCGCTTGCACCGGGGGCGGATCAGCGCCGATCGCCACGAGCTTGCCATAGTTAACCATCAATTCGTCTTGAAACTGCACCAGTTGACGAAATTGTTGACGATCGCGCGGGCAGAAGAACCCCCGGTAAAACACCACAATTAAGGGAACCCCATCCAAAAAACCAAGGTGTTGATCCATTAGCCCTGGCTGGGTGAACTGGGAAAGCTGAGTAGGTTCTTTTTGATGATTGGGTAATGTCACATCGGGAAAGCGATCGCCTACCTGAATTGTGGTCATGCTTATTGCTCCCTAAGTGCATAGCCAACACCGCGCACAGTATGAATCAACCGCTTTTCACCTTGTTCTTCTAATTTCAGGCGCAGGTAGCGGACATAGACTTCAATAATATTTGAGTCGCCCATGAAGTCGTAACCCCAGACTTTTTCAAGAATTTGATCGCGGGTATAGACCTGACGGGGATGGTTGAGCAAATATTCTAATAAATCAAACTCTTTTGCAGTCAGGTCAATCGATCGCTGCGCGCGGCGAACTTCACGGGTGCGACGGTTTAGGCTCAAGTCTTCAAACTGCAAAACATCTTCGTCCGCCTCTTGAGTACGCCGCAAATGGGCACGAATCCGCGCCAGCAGTTCTTCAATGCTAAAGGGTTTAACAACATAGTCATCAGCCCCAGCATCTAAGCCTGTGACACGATCGCCCACTTCATCCCGTGCGGTGAGCAAAATAACGGGTACTTTACTGCCCGTAGCGCGTAACCGCCGACAGAGTTCTACTCCCGTCAAACCCGGCAGCATCCAATCCAAAATCGCTAAATCTGGCTCCGATTCTCGCGCTAGCGACAGCCCCGACATGCCATCATGAGCGACACTCACTCGATACCCTTCACTGCTTAACTCCAGTTCAACAAAGCGAGCTAGTTTAATTTCGTCTTCAACTAAAAGAATATGTGCTTTCATCCCGTCTCTCCTGGGGCAGTCAAGGCAATGCCGATGCCTTGCTCGTCGATGAGTGTTACGCGGTCGATCGCGCTATCGCTTTACTCTAAGCGAAATCATTTACAAAGAATGAGTTTTTCCTGAGTTAAATCGTAGCTTTTGCTGAAATTAGTATCACCAGTGTAGATCTCAAACGATTGTTTACAGAATTGCTTAGACGATTATTTAGATTCATGATCAACGTGCGGCTAACAATTTGCGCCTGCATCGGCCAATAGCAAGCTTTGATCAAGGCTATGGTTCAAAACCAATCAATTCAAATCGAGTGAGATTCATGACCGTACTCAACAACTTGATTGCAGTCAGTCTAATTCGATCGATTTCATGGTTGTTGATAAATGACTTTTTTAGCTTTATCTTCTTAGTCTACATTCATTGGCTGGTCAGTTCTTTCTCATAAAAGTCAGTCAAGCTGTTTTTGTTGGCTCCTGACACCGTTCAAGCCAAAGGGCACATCAAATTGTTCCATTCGTTTTGAGGCTTCCAGATGAAAGGGTTACTTTATAGTGGTTTGACAGCCTTATTGCTCACAACAGCAACTGCCGCCACAGCGCAACAGGCAAACAGAGTGCAGGCAGAAATTGCACAGTCTGAACCATCGTCAATGATCTTTAATTTTAGTGCGCCCATCATTACAAACTCTGGGCTTCTGGGCAGCACCCAATTCATTCGCGTTGCGGTGATTGGTATGACGTTAGAAGACTTACAAATTGCTATTCCTTCCCAGATGGAACGCTACGATCGCGTTCGGGTCGTTGACCAAACGGGCAAAGAGGTGAGTGCAAAAATTAATGACAGCAAGGCACAAGTAGGGATCACGTTTGACCAGCCTGTAGCGCCTGGTGGCTACTTGCAAGTAGAATTTGTTGGCGTGCGAATGACTTCAGTCAACGATGGCATTTTACTGTACGGCGTTACGGGTAAGCGCGTTGGCACCAGGGGCAATATTCCCATTGGTACTGCAAGAATTCAGCTTCCTATTAGAGGTTAAGCGGTTATGAGCCGAGGTTCGTGCCGATCTTGCTTGCAGGGTTGGCACGGGAGGGTAATGATCCTGTATCGTCTGAGGCTGTAGTTCAGCGTTACTAGACACTGGGGCTGGCGACGATCGCGGTACAATTTGGCTCAAAATGGAGTTTTGTATGGTAACTGAACAAAACAAGGCGATCGTACTTCAGTTCTATAAAGCCTTTGACGATCGCAAGATAGATCAAGCTTTAGCGCTTCTTGCTCCAGACTTTGTTGCTCATATAGCAGGGATGCCAGAGCCATTAGACGGAGAAGAATTCAAGCGGTTTGGGATGTCATTCTATTTAGCTTTCAGTCAGGGACAGCATATCTTTGACGAGGTCATAGTAGCAGAGGATAAAGTGGTGACGTGTGGAACATTTACAGCAACGCATCTCGGTGAGTTTCAAGGTCTTCCACCAACAGGTAAGCAAATTAAATTATCTATCATGCACATTGATCGAATGGAGCATGGAAAAATTGTCGAACATTGGGGACAGGGTGATGCGCTTGAGTTGATGCAGCAATTGAGGGTTATCTTTTTGCCAGGTCCAACGCTACTTCCGCCGATATTAAAAGGTATGGCATCAAAACTGGTTGAGAAATTCGTGTAGAAGCGAGATTGACAGAGACCATCACGTTAGCCGTGAGACAGTGATGTCGATCGATGAAAAATTCAGATCTCGAAAGTAGTTCTAAATCTATGAGCACGAATCGGATATTCAATAGTGCTGATTTTTTTCAGTCATGCGATGGAGAACCTATTCGATCGGTCATTACCGAGTCTAATCATGCCGTTGTGGTTGCCTGGTGTATCAGGCCAGGGCAAAAAATTGCGGCGCATATCCATCCCAATGGACAAGATACCTGGACAATTTTGAGCGGCAATGGGAACTATTATATGGATCAAACGGGGCTGACACAGCCAATCACTACTGGGGATGTAGTAGTTGCACCGATCGGCTGTGTGCATGGGGTTTATAACAATAGTGATGAGCCATTGGTGTTTATTTCAGTGGTGACGCCCGCCGACGCAGGCTATCAGCTTGTCGAGTCAGTGCGGACCGTGCATTCTCAGCCATGTTGAGCAAACTGCCATGCGGCGGCGTCTGGTGGCTGCCAAACGTTGGGCTAAACCACGCGCCGTTGCTGGAGGCAACGCCTCGTACAAAGACGCTATTTCATGTCAAGGTTCAGCAGGATATTAGCGTGCTTGCTTTGGTAGGCAACCATCTTGCCTTGGGAAACTAAATCTTTGAGAGACTGTGGTTCTTTTTCACTCCAGTAGACAACAGAGCATTTTGGCCTGCGGTCGTTTCTGGAAAATTAGTTAGACAGCTGTTATGGTTTCAGAAACTCACAAAATTAAAGTTGACAGACCACTAGGCAATGGTTTAAGGATTTTTCGCTGCGTTACTTATCCGCGCTGAATTGCAAGTTCGCACTCGCAGAACCAAGTCTACTCAAGAAACTCGTTGTTAAAATGTCGCTCCACTGGCGATCGAGAATAACACACTGGCTGATCTTCATGAGCAATTTCTACAGAGCGATCAGGGTGCTCCTGCGATCGCTGGCTTGATGAAGCGATGTCAGTTGGGTAGAGACTGCTTACAGTTATGCGTGTAGCTAATCGTGTGTTCTATCTAACTTGCGTGCTGACGGTACCAGTTGATGGTGCGTTGCAACCCTTCCTCCAA
>NZ_JCACKR010000087.1:0-61837 GCF_059505485.1 Stenomitos rutilans | reverse complement strand
CAAAGCTATTAACGCCCCCAGCATTGGGGATTTGGGGGCAAGTGCGTAAGTCCTAATCCATTGATTTCAATGAGACGATCGCACCCATCACCCAGCGTAGGTGGAGCGCCCATCAAGTGTCGATGCATCTGGAGGATGATCGCCTCAGGCACCTGTCGATCGCGCTGACGATTTCGTTCCAGGCAGACTGACAACGGCGTGTTGATCCATACAGCAATGATGGTCGTAAAGCCACAAGCACGGGCAAGGGCGATCGCACGACAGCGATCGCGACGAACCGCATTGGTGGCATCGTAAATCGCTTCTGATGCTTGCCCAACCGCAATGTGTTGGGTTGTTTGTTGAAACTGCCCCTACTTCGTGCCAAACCTTGAGCCAGTGTCCCTGGAGCGCTTCATCGCCAAACAGGCGAAATCGAATTGCATCCGTCGCAATCAACCGTCGTTGAGGGCAATGCCGCAGTAGAGCGGTAGCAAACGATGATTTGCCGCTGCCAGGAAGCCCAACGAGCAGGATGAACCGAACCGCCAATGGTTCGCTCATAGGGCATGATAAGGAATCAGGACTGTAAGACAAAAGCGCTGACCGTATGACAGATTACGCTTCAATCTAGACGCTTCTTTTGCATGCAGCAAGCTCACTCAGCATGTCAGTGCCGCTGGTTTAAATGACGCTGGCTTAGATAACCGTGCCGTCTGCAATGACCGCATTTTTTAGAACAACCACAATACCGCTGCGAATATAGAAGCCCTGGTTTTCACGCTCTGCTTCTTCCACGCGATCTTTATTGATAATTTGCACATTGCAGCCAATGCGCGCGTTTTTATCAATAATGGCGCGACGAACCACGGTATCGGCTCCAATGCCGAGTGAAATCTGGTTTGTCTGACAATCGGTTTGGCGTTCGGCAAACGGTTGATAATAGTCGGCTCCCATAATGAGGGCATCTTCGATCGTGCAGCCTGATTCCACCCGCGATCGTACCCCTAATACGGAATGGGTAATCGAGCAGTTTTTGAGAATGCAACCTTCACTGATGATTGATTCCCGCACGTTGCATTCCAGTAGCTTGCTGGGTGGCAAATAGCGCTGACGCGTGTAAATGGGCGCATCTTCGTCATAGAAGCTGAAAGGCGGATAGGGTTGCTGGGTTAAGGCTAAGTTGGCATCGTAAAAAGCCTCGATCGTCCCAATGTCTTCCCAGTAATCGTTAAACAGGTACGCCTGAAGGTTGTAGTCTTTCGCAGAACCTGGAATAATCTCTTTGCCAAAATCGGTTTGATCAGGAAAGTCTCGCAAAAGCTTGACTAGAGCTTCGCGCTTAAAAACATAAATCCCCATTGAGGCGATGTAAGGACTCTTTTTCGCTTCTTCTGAGGACAGTCCCAAAATTGTGGTGTCCACAGCCATAGCTGATAGAGCATCCCCTTTAGGCTTCTCGCTGAAATCGACAATGCGGCCTTCCTGATCGATCTTCATCAGGCCAAAATCAGAGGCACGACGATGATCCATCGGTACGACTGAGATGGTGACATCCGCTCCTGTCTCGCGGTGGCGACGCACAAAATCGCCATAATCCATCCGATAAAGATGATCACCCGACAAAATCAAATATTCGTCAGCGTTCCACTCTTGAAAGAGCCAGAGATACTGTCGTACAGCATCAGCCGTTCCCTGAAACCAGTTGGGATTCTCAGGCGTTTGTTGGGCTGCTAACACCTCGACAAAACCCTCGGTGAAGCCCGTCGTAAAATTGTAAGCCCGCGAAATATGGCGGTTTAGCGAAGCGGAGTTGTACTGAGTCAGTACATAAATTTTGAAGATGTCCGAATTGATACAGTTACTAACCGGGATATCGATGAGGCGATATTTACCCGCGATCGGCACAGCAGGCTTGGCACGCAGCTTTGTCAGCGGATAGAGGCGAGTACCAGCACCGCCGCCTAAGATAATGGCTAAAACTTTTTTCACAATAAACCTCTTGCTCCCACTCTGCTCCCACGTCTAGTGTGAGCCTGTATGGTTAAGTTTGCAAGGGCTGAAAGAAAGAGCCTTAGAAAAAGAGGATATCTGTTGAAGGGATGAGGATTCGCGGCGATCGCGCCCATGTGTTCTGGCTTACATCTAAGAGGAGGCAGAAGGCAGGAGGGAGGTTGTTAGTTGGTTGTTAGCAAGAGGCAGGACAGGGGAAGCAGAGGGAGCAGGGGAAGCAAATGAGTCAAAACTCAAAACTCTTAACTCAAAACTCTTAACTCAAAACTTTCCCCCACTTCCCACTTCCAGACTAGATTCTCTCAAACGATGCGTGAGTCTCATGCCGAATGGGAACACTGAGGCAAAGCCCGCAACACATCAGATCACTTTACTTAGACAACGTTAGCACTCTGAGGGATAGGCTCGTGCAGGCGACGAAACAGCAGCAAATCTTGGGTTACTTCATTGAGGAAGCGAAGGAGCACCTCGATACGATCGAGCAAGGCTTGTTAGATTTACAAGCCACGATGGCAGATACTGAACGGCTGAATGAGATGTTTCGTGCGGCTCACTCAGTCAAAGGCGGAGCTGCAATGTTGGGCTTTAGCAGCATTCATAAGGTCGGGCATTATCTAGAAGATTGTTTCAAACTGCTGACCGATCACCCCGTCAAGATCGATCAGCATCTAGAAAACTTGTTTTTGCAAGGGTTTGACCTGCTCAAAGAGCTGGTGGAAGAACTGCAATCTCCCTACGGCCTGCGCGAAGAAGATGCAGCTCAAACCGTTCAGGCAGCCGAGCCAACGTTTGCAGAACTCCAAAACTATCTCAACCGCCTACTACAAGGTAATCAGGTGGAGAGCCAGCCTACGATCGCCCTGGTACAGCCGCTTCCCGCCAACCCAGAATTGCCAAATCGGCTCAACGGTGCCCTCAAGATGATGCTGCAACTCTTCAAGCAAGGAGATACGCCAGCCAGCCGTCAGCAACTCGCTACCTTATGCAGCCGGATGGTGCCGTTGCATGGTGCCTCAGAGTGGCGCACGTTGCTACAAGCGGTACATACAACCATTGCCAATCCTCGCAACACCTATGCAGCAATAGCTCCACTCATCATCAAAGAGCTGAAGCTAGCGGGCGACCTGTTAATTGCTGGCAGACCCAGCGAGATTGTGCCCAGCCCATCGCTTCGACAGTTGATGCCTGCTGCCAAACCCGTTGTAGTGCCTCCGCCGATCGCGCCTTCCTCCGCTCCAGAGGTAACGCATCACGCAGGACGAGAGGCGATCGCACCAAAAGCCAATCAAATTATCATTCCTGCCGAACCAAGAGCGGCAGCACGAGCGCTGTTAGAAGCGTTCAATAAAGCTCAACTGATTGAATTAGCAGAATTTTTGATGAAAGCGATTCAGTAAGAGTCGCCAGCTATCAGCCATCAGCGGTCAACAGTTGGTAAGGCGCTGACTTACGACTGCCTCCATTGCATGCATCACAGCTGATACCTTGTACGCTCCTGTTCACAGAGCTTTGGCTTACCCAATCAGTAACGGTTTCAAAAGCTGATAGCTGACCGCTGGCTGCTGGCTGCTAAAATCGCAGCAGTTAACGAGAAGACACCAACGCGCAGCTTGCATTTAGAGTCGTAGCAGGAGGTACTAGCGCTACCACATGGGGCACAGGTCGTGGCGTATAGCCCACCAGCGAATTTCCCTTATAGGCAAGTGACGTGCTGGCACCAGAGTCAAGCATGACTGCATTTCTAAAGCCTGCTTTGGCAAGGGCAGCACCCAAATCGACAGAGCCGATCGGCTCTTTAGAAACCCCAATTTGAGGTTGACCAGCCCGGTTAATGCCCCAAAACGCGCGATGGCGTAGTTCGTTGACGCTATACAGGCGACCGAAACGCTCAATAGGCTGAGGCTGTTCATTCTCGACCAGCCAACCAGCCGCTACAAACGCATCCGTAACATCGGGCATTTCTGCCTGAATGCCTTCCAGGGTGTTGTGTTTGATGTAGTCAAACGGCACAAACTTAACGGCGTTAGGGCCAATCAATACCAGTGGACGGTTGATGAGGAAGGGGATCTCGCCTCGCTTACCGGGAATAAAAGTACCCTCAGACTGGCTCAGGACTGGCCCTAACATCTCATTAGAATCCAAAAACTCTAGTGAGAAAAACCCTCCGTCTACAGCCGCGATCGCCTCCGTTCCTTCTAAAATTTTGGGTACCTGGTCACGGGTTTTGGCGTGAATGGTGATTGGTTTACCACCGGAAATGAAAATGAACGGTGTTTGGTCAATCGTCGCTTCCGTTTGGACAACCGGAGACGTAAAGTCAAAGGACTGACTAAAGGACGGCAGCTTAGGGCCACCCCAGGCAAGATCGACCATCTCAGCTAGACGCGATTGCCCAATGCGCCCGATCGTAAACAAATTGTCTGATTGCCCTGCTAGCCGCTCATCGTTGTCATCCATCGTAAGCGCGGCGGCATACCCTGCTTGCTTCACGGCCTCGACAGCTTGAGCATCAAACTTTCCTTCTGGGTAAGTAAAGTAGCGCACAGGCACGCCCAGTTCTGTCTCTAGAGTGCGCTTTGACTCCTGGGTTTCGACCTCAAGTTCCGTCTGGGTCAACCCAGCCATCACTTTGTGGTTCACACTGTGAGACGAGATCGTAATCAACGGGTCTTTTGCCATTTCCCGCAGTTGTTCCCAGGTCAGGCTCGATCGTCCGATATGTTTGCCCACCTTGGCTGTGTAAATGGCAAAAAGCGCAGGATAGTTATATTTTTTCAGCAACGGGTAAACATAGGTGAAATGCCCACTATAGCCGTCGTCAAACGTTAACAGAATCGGCTTTTCAGGTAGGGGAAGCCCCGTCCGCAAATGGGTCACTAATTGATCCATGCTGATGGGTGTCAAGCCTTTCTGCTTAATCAGTTGAAGGCGCTGCTCAAACTCTTCTGGGGTGACATCAAAAAAGACTTGCTTTTCCGGCAGAATATCGTGGTACATGATCACAGGCACCCTGGCTAATCGGGCACGCTGATTAATCTCAGGGAACGGAGCCGCATTTAAATACGCCAGCATTTGGGGTGCCACGCTTTCAAGCAGCGTTCCCATACCGATCGCAGGTTGCTCGATCAGCGTTGCCGTTTGGGTGACATTACTCACTAACTGAGTTAAGCCACCTGCTTGGGCAGACCGCAGCGGTTGGCAGCTAGTAGTTGGTACGGCTCCAGGCTGTACCTCTGTTGGAGCATCAGTCCCAGACTCATACGCCCATGCTGGATTGAAGCACCCGATGGAAAGCGGCAGCAGTGCTGCTAAACCGCTGATTGCCAGAGTTCTGCCGCGATCGCAGCGTTGAGCGCTTGCGACTGCTCTGACCAAAGCCCGCATCACCAATTTCTGCTTGTTTTGCACGACCCCACCTAACCCACATCTTGAAACGAATAGACAGCCAGCAGTATTCTTCGTCACGATCGTTTGTTTAGACCTTCGCTCAGCGGTCCACCGGGCTGGCAGACGTAACACTGCGTTAACAAACCGAAATGCCCTTGCTAGATCTACCCTATTTCGGAGCGTTTGTCAGGTTTTTCAGCATACTTCTTACAGACACGCAACAGCCCTGCGTTTGAGTGTAGTTGGGTATGGCAAAGGACAAATGGCAGGGCATACCTTCAGCACAAAATAAAAGCCTCCCTCGCGGAAGGCGTAAGTTATGGTGATTTGACTCTAGGACATCCCTATACTGGGCGATCGCGAAGTCTCAAAACTGTATAAATGATCGCCTGGTGTTGTTGTTTTAAGCGAACTGTAGAGTCATTGAGGTCAATTGTGCGGCTTCTCTAACATTTAAGGGCGTAAAGGTAGCCAGATCTAAAGGCTAGGTGTCATCAATGACTCATACACATGTCTTGCAGCAAGGATTCCAGCCCCTAGGCTCGTTTGTTAGAACGGGCGCGATGATGCCGATATCTCAAGGCTCCTGAGCTTCATTAATGACGCGCTTTAGACCACGCTTGTTTATAAAAATTTTCAATCAATTGACTGTAGTGGGTTAGATCTTTTGGGCTCAGGGAACATTAAACCAGAAGCAGCAATAACCGTTTGGGTTGAAGCCGATCTTCTCCTGGTGGAGGGTGGAGTTAAGACCCCAGGAGACCGTGTGCAGTATGGCTTATTACTTCTGGCTGCTCACATTCATCCCACTTAGATTTCGCCGAGAAAAGACTATGGTGATTGCAACGCCCCAAGAAAACCCGATCAAAATGAGAAACCCAAAGAAACACAATCATTATGGGTTTCGAGACTTCTTCCAATTTGACCCAAATAGCGGTTCGATCATCGATTGGAACGGTAGTCGAAATGTGCTGACCACCGAAGATTTTATCATTGGTTTGGTTGAGGGGTTAGAAGAAGAAGTGGGTGATGCTTCAGCCGCCACAATGTACACGATCGGCTGTGAATGGGGGCAAAAAGATGCCTTCTTCTTTGAAAAGTGGTTTGAAAAAGAATTCGATCGCAACCTCCGTCAAACGAATCTGCTGTTCTTGCTCGAAACCTGGTGGTGGCCCTTTACCTCTCAAGGCTGGGGGCGCTGGGAGGTCGATATGGGCGATCGCAAGCAAGGCTTTATGTTTATCAATGTGTTTGACTCCGCTGTGGCTCGCAGCTTGGGCGATGTGGGTAAACCTGTCTGCTTCCTGTATGCCGGACTCTTTGCCGGATTCTTTACCGAAATGGTGAAAAAGCAACTGAGTTGCATCGAAATCCAGTGCTACTCAATGGGCGAAACCTACTGCAAATTTCTGCTCGGTGGTCAAGACCGGATTGATGCAGCCTCGTTCTGGCTCAATGAAGGGGCAACGGCTAGAGATATTGAGAAGCGCTTACGCACAGGAGATTTACTGCGATGAGCGCTCTTACTCTCCCTCACACCAATGGGGCTAAGGCGGCTTCTGTGATTGAACCGTGGCAGCGGGAGTCCGTGAAAACATTCTTCACAGGCATCAATTGGGAAGATCATGCACCCGCGATTCAAGAGATTAAACAGAGTCTCGCTGAAGGGGGCAACGCGCCTCTCAGTCTGAAAACGAGCGTGTGTCAGTTCTTTGCGGCAGTCAACTGGGAAGGGACTGCGATCGCGGCTCCTATTCCGATTCAGACTGCTCCAACGTCTACGACCAATAACCTGACTTTAGATGACTTTTCTGGGCTTTTCTAAAGGCTAACTGCTTAAGGATAAAGGCTGAATTGATTTCATCTTCATCCTTTATCTTTCATCCTTCATTCCTACAAAGCGTATGCACCCACAAATTGAAACGA
Source organism: Stenomitos rutilans (assembly GCF_059505485.1). NCBI lineage: Bacteria > Bacillati > Cyanobacteriota > Cyanophyceae > Leptolyngbyales > Leptolyngbyaceae > Stenomitos > Stenomitos rutilans. The sequence goes on along the minus strand of NZ_JCACKR010000087.1, from coordinate 54,532 downwards.
TTTTTGATGAAGCTGAGCTGCGGTATCTTAAATCGGAAGAACTAAGCGTTGTTAACCAGTACGTCAATTCGTTGCCTGAGCGATTGGAGACATACCGAGCGTTACGCGATCATGAGTTGGAGATCATGCAACAGGTCGCTGATCAGTTAGAGGCTGCTCTGCCTCAGGAAACTGTTGAAAACCTGGAGCGCAGTCTTAAAAATGCACTCCTTCTACTGCGTTATTCTGCAATGGGTATGTTGCTGAATGATGAAGCCTTTGTGCAAGAACGGCTGGTAGATTGGCTGACAAAAACGATTAGCCTGCACAATACACGGGCAATTGACATGGCGCTTTTTCGCCTGTTGAATCAGAAATTGATGCAAACACTTGCACCGAAGCAGATTAATTTGGTTGGTCCATATATTGCCAAAGTGCAAACGGCTATTTTGCAAACCCCTGCTCTCGCTACGGCTGCTTCATAGAATGCAGTCAGTTATTCGTCCGCTTACCTCGCTAGCGAATTAGCACTAACAGCTTGGTCTCTTCAACCTTTCAGAGTTTGCCTGGATCTATATCAGCCTTCTCTATATCAATCAATTTCTGGTATTGCTCTATGATTTCTGTTGCTGATCTACTCACAAATAATCGCGTTCCTGGCAACTATTTTGCGATCGATGCCTATGTAAAGGGCGATTTGGAAATGGGCTTATTAGAGAATCGTCGCGGCGATCGACTTCTGGCACTTCCCGAAACCTTAATTCAAGCGATCTATTCAGGACTACAAAAAGAAACAGGGCAAGCTTCGCGCTTGGTGCTGTTTAACTGTGGCCGCTGGTGGGGCAAAAACTTTTATACCCGCTTCCGGGAAGAACTGACGGATTATTACGGTACTGCGCTTGCAGATATGTCGATGCTGGAGTTCATCAATAGTTTGCAGTCTTGCTGGGCTGCGTATGGGTGGGGCAAGATCGAGTTGGATCATGCACACCAACAGCGGGGCTTTTTACTCATCAAAACCTACGGTTCTCCCTTTGCTAGTCAGGCTCCTAAAGGTGATGTACCCGTTTGCTTTTTAGAAGCGGGTGTTCTAAGCGCATTCTTCAGCCAATTAACGGGACGCGAACTACACTGCATTCAAACCACCTGTGAATCGTTAAATGCGGATTGCAATCGCTTTCTCTTAGGGTTAAATAGTCGCTTACAGCCTGCTGAGATCATGGTAGAGGATCATTTAGACCATGATTCAATCATGCAAAAAATTTGTGCATAAATGTAAGCCTGTCTGTGTCTTATCAGCACTTTGCAGAAAAATCGTTCACCGTTTCCTTTAATCAAGAGGAAATTTAGTATGGTACCAACTCGCAGCTAAAATCGACTAACTCTACTGTTCTGTGGCCTTTCTTAACGCGATCGAACAGTAATGTCTAACTAGTCACAACCACATGAATTACTAGAAACTGATTACTCGTTCCACAATGTGTCACATCTTGTAAAAGAGCTAAAACGCTCTAAATATCGGCTGTTAGGGTTAGTTGGACAGGGGCAATTTGGGCGCGTCTACTGTGCTAGCCATCGCAAAACAGGTCGTTTAGTAGCGCTCAAAGAACTTGATAAACAACGATTTCCAACGCATAAATTTCTGCGCGAACTGCGATTTTTACTCAGTTTGCAGCACCCTAACATCGTGACGTGTCACGCTCTAGAACATACTCCAACTGGACGCTATCTCGTGATGGATTACTGCGAGGGCGGTACGTTACGCGGGCTGATGGAAGAAGATGTTCGCTTACATCCGGCACAGTGCTTAAAGCTAGTAGTTGATGTGTTATCGGGGTTAGATCATGCCCATAGTCGCGGTATTGTCCATTGTGATATCAAGCCCGAAAACATTCTGCTGACGCTACAGGCAGATGGATGGACGGCTCGCGTATCTGATTTTGGGATCGCCCGTTTGCACCAAGAAAGCGCTGACGGCGATGGCGGTAATACAGGGTCGCCTGCTTATATGGCTCCAGAGCGGTTTTACGGCCAGTACGCTGCGACCTCTGATTTGTATGCAGTCGGCATTTTGCTGTTTGAATTGCTGGTGGGATATCGACCTTTCTCTGGTACGCCGATCGCCATGATGTCGGCACATCTTAATAACCCAGTGAAGATCCCCAGCACAGTACCAACGGCGCTGCATTCGGTGCTTTTGACCGCGTTGCAAAAGCTGCCAGCGCGGCGCTTTCAGTCTGCGGCGCAAATGGTTACCGCTGTTCAGGCGGCCATCGCAGAAGCCATGCCTGAATTTGAACAGGCTTGGTCAAAGGCCAGATTCCTACGATCGCCCATCGTTTCACCAATAGGAGTATGCACATACATTCAGCAGGAAGCACTACAGGCCGAAGTGCAACAGTTGGTGCCCCGCTCTGCCCAGGTACCCCAAGTTTCTCAGCCTCCGTTACCGCCAATGAAGGTTCAAATGGAGGCGATCGCGGCGGTCGTTTCAACTTCTACACCTGCCTCAGCAGAGCGAGATGAGCGAGTGTATCAGCTTTGCAATCACTATATCGGTTGTCGGAGTTATCCAGAAGGGTTGCTGACATCAGAAGGAACGCCAGTAGAGCAGGGGAAACGATCGCGGCTAGCCTCTGTTCGGTTACCCAAAGTGGTGAAAAGCTTGCTGGTAAGACCTCAAGGCTGCTTTGCGTTGACTCAGCGATCGATCTATCGCCTCTCACTTGATCTCTTTCAACAGGGGCAGACTCAGCAAGGTCAACCACCGAATGGTCACAATCTTGCTTCGTTTAAGCCTGCGGTGCCAGAGTTGGTGGCTGAATTCAGTCGAGACTTTCTCGCCACCATTGAGGCAAAAGGACGATGGATGGTGGTCGCGGTATTAGAACCAGATAACGTCACCAGCGCTCTAAGCTTCTGGAAGCTATCGCGGATGCAGTCGATCAAATCAGGTGGTCGTCATGGGAATGCAGCTCAAGCGCCTCGATCGACCGCACAGGTGTTTCACCTGGCGATGCCAGACTCACGGTATGTGGTTGCCTTCTCGCACCTTGTGGATCAGAGCACCAATTCTTACATTACCGGGGTGCTGCTGGAAATTTTTACGCGTCGAGGCGATCGCGTGAATGGCTTCAGCTTACCGATCCCCTTGCGTCAGGTACTGAGCAGCAAGGTGCCGTACAACCTGCTGGCACTGGAGCCAGGGCAAACCCATTCGGTGTTGCTGATCGATCTCAAGCCGCTCAAAATCGTCCGCATTGGGCTAGAGATCGTGCCGATTCTTCTGGCAGCGGCTTCGTGGGGGTACATTCTAGTGGCAGCAGATGGACACATGATTGTCTTAGACCGCTATGGGGTAGTGTTGGGGCACATTGCTGGACCGGCTCACCCAACAGCGATCGCGGTGCTTGAGCCGTATGGCTTACTCGTCGCGACCTGGAACGATGGTCGGGGAGATCTGTATACGATCGATTTGCAGCAACCCGATTCAGGTCTGGTGTTTTGAGTCAGGATAGTGGGATTGGGTTTTGAATCAAGCAAGGATACGAGGGGAACGATGAGGAACAGCGGAGAAAGCATTAGATAATGAAGGAGTCGGTGTATTTATTGCTCGACGCTTTATCCTCGTACTCTTTACTTCCTTCGACGGTTGTCTCCTACTTATGGTTTTCGACTGGTTAACACCTAGTCATTTGATTGTGCTGGGTTTGCTGCTGAGTTTTGCGATCGCTCATAGTGGTTTAGCGGCGCTGCGTCCCTGGGGCGAACAGCGAATTGGCCCGCGACTGTACCGAGTTGTCTTTGCACTGGTGAGTTTGGGTCTGGCGATCGTCCTTATTATTTACTTCTTTAATCACCGTTACGATGGGCTACAACTTTGGCAAGTCCAGGGACTACCAGGAATGCAGACGATCGTTTGGGTTTTGTCTGCGCTTTCGTTTCTCTTTCTCTACCCGGCGACTTTTAATCTTTTAGAAATTGCGGCGATCCAAAAACCAGCGGTACATCTTTACGAAACTGGCATCATTCGTATTACACGACACCCACAAATGGTGGGGCAAATCATCTGGTGTCTTGCTCATACGCTATGGCTAGGAACATCGTTTATGGTCGTTACGTCGATTGGCTTGATTGCCCATCACTTGTTTGGTGTTTGGCATGGCGATCGTCGCTTGGTTGCTCGCTATGGTGAGGCGTTTGAAGCGGTCAAAGCACGGACATCTGTGGTGCCGTTTGCGGCGATTCTACAGGGTCGCCAATCTCTTAATGTGCAAGAATTTGTGCGTCCTGCATACTTAGGTGTGGTTGGGTTCGTTTTACTTTTCTGGTGGGCACATCCCCTTTTGATCCGTGCAACAAGTAGCGTTCACTGGTAGGATGATCCCAAGGCAAATATTAAGCATTTAAATAACAAGGAACTATAGACTTGCAATGGGTGAGCAAACCTTTGTAGAAGAAGTTTTGGAATCTCCTATCCCTGTTGTCGTTCATTTTGGTGCACCGTGGTGTGGGCCATGCAAGATGATCGAGCCTCTTCTGACGCGCTTTCAGGAGGAATGGGGCAAGCGGTTTAAGCTGTTTGGCATCAACGCTGACGAAAACCTTAAACTATCAAGCCGCTATCGCATTACTACCCTGCCAACCATTCTGCTCTTTGAGGGCGGCAATGTAGTGCATCGACTAGAAGGATTACATCGACGTGACGATTTGTGGGCAGAGTTGCAAAAAGTGCTCGTTCAGCCATTACAAGCAAATGTACAGCCTGAAGTGATCCCGTCTGATCGCGGCTAGCCTGATGCGACGCGATCGTCTTAACTGAGGTCTTGAACCTCTCGCCATAGTCCGCCCGCACTTTAGTGCGATGCATTACGCAGAAGTGGGTAGCAGTGTAGCGGAATAGGGCTTTTAGCGTCTGGTTAAGCAAGGTTGTCAAATTGAAGCCTTGCTATGATCCACTGCGACTCGGTTAGAGAAGGCTCTAGCGACTTATGTAAGGGTTCGCAAGTTTGAGCCGAAGCATCGGTCGCAGAAGCCGCCAAATTTTGCCCAAGCGATGCGGTGGCTTGCCATGCTAGGTGGCTGCAGGGGCAGCGCTCACACAAACACCGGGCGTAAAAACCCTCTGGCGAAGCATGGGCAAGTTGCATCAGTGGATGGCAGGGCTGCAACTGGCAATCAAAACCCTCAGCCCAGGGCCGTTTCCTCCGGCTGTTGCGTAAGCCATAGCCTTTGAGTGCAGGGCCGGTGAGCAACGAAGCCATCAGCCTTGCAAAACCTTTGTCAGTCGATCAGTCGATCGCCATCAACATACTGCCTCAAGCAAATAAACAGTCTCAGGACTTACACAAAAAGCCCTAACTTCTGTAGTAGGACAAGCTTTGCAGCCTTGCATCTTCTACTAAAAGTTGGGAACCTGAACGCTTCTTGCATCAGTTCTCACGGTTTAGGAGCAGAGCGAACAGTAGCTCAGCGGCTTGAACGCTAGCCGTCTCGTTTACCGCCGTTACCTCTTTTCAAAAAGCTAGCGGCTGAAGTTAACGTACTCCACAGATTCTTCAGGGGTCGCCTCTGAAACGGCTTGTGGTTGAGCTACATGGTTCGCTGCCTGTACATTCTCCGCTGACTTCATAGCAACAGGTGCTGGTTTAGCTGGTGGCTCTGGACGACGAGCGTTGATTAAGTCAATGGCACGAGTCACGCTTTCTGGCAAGATAACGACTAAGCCGTTGAGCGAGGCCGCATCCAAAGCGGTATGAATGGCGGTCACTTCGTCAAGGATCGTTTCATAGCGAGCGTCTGGTTTCGCCTGTATGATCCCTTCGGTAATTAATTCAGCGGCTTCCCCACGTGGGCGACCGCGTGTGTCGTCATCTTCCTTGATGAGGATACGATCGAACATTTGCGCCGAGAGTTTGCCCAGCGTGATGAAGTCTTCATCGCGGCGATCGCCAGGCCCACCAATGACCCCGATGCGCTCACCGGGCCAATTTTTCACAAAACCACCTAATGCTTCGTAGCTATGAGCGTTGTGGGCATAGTCAACAAGGGCGTGGTAGCGCCCCAGGTTGACCAGGTTCATCCGTCCCGGTGTTTGCTCGGTCGATGCCTCAAAGGTCATCAGCGCGTCGCGAATATCCTCAATACGAACGCCCTGGGCAAAAGCTGCCAGGCTGGCTGCCAGCGCGTTTGCAATCATGAAGGGCGCGCGACCTGCTAACGTGAGCGGTACATTCACAGCCTGCTCAATGCGCAGCGTCCAGTCGCCCTTGAGAATCGACAAGTAACCGTTTTCATAGACGGCTGCCAGTCCGCCCTGTTGCGTGTGCGATCGAATTAAGGAGCTATCGGGCTTCATGGAGAAGTAAGCCACCTGCCCCTTCACGCGATCGGCCATCTCTGCCACCAATGGATCATCAGCATTCAAAATGGCATAACCACCTGGCATCACAGTCTCAGCAACGACTCCTTTAACTTGTGCCATTTGCTCGATCGTATTGATGTCACCCAAACCCAGGTGATCGGCAGCCACATTGAGCACTACGCCAATATCACACGCGTTGAAGGCCAAGCCAGAGCGGAGAATCCCCCCTCTAGCACTCTCCAGCACCGCCACCTCTACCGTGGGGTCTTGCAAAATGAGGCGAGCGCTTTGAGGCCCCGTATTGTCACCTGGCTCGACGAGGTAATCACCGATGTAAGTGCCGTCTGTCGTGGTATAACCGACCACTTGCCCCGTTTGCTTAAAAATGTGCGCCGTCAGACGAGTGGTCGTGGTTTTGCCATTCGTGCCAGTCAACGCAATAATCGGGACGCGACTGGGTGCACCGGACGGAAACAGCATGCTCAAGACAGGTTCCGCCACGTTGCGGGGAATGCCTTCGCTGGGGCTAACGTGCATCCGGAAGCCAGGAGCCGCGTTGACTTCGACGATCACGCCATCGACTTCGTAGAGTGGACGAGAAATATCAGCCGTCACCACGTCAATCCCCGCAATATCCAGACCCACGATTTTGGCAACGCGCTGTGCCAGCCAGATATTTTCAGGATGGATATCATCCGTGCGATCGACTGCAATCCCGCCCGTACTCAAATTAGCCGTGGCACGCAGGTAGAAGATTTCTCCCTCTGCAAGCACCGTATCCAGCGTATAGTCTTGCTTTTCCAGTAGTTGCCAGGTGGTACGATCGACCTCTAGCTTAGTCAGCACATTCTCGTGCCCTTCACCCCGTCGGGGATCTAGATTTGTTCGTTCAATCAGCTGTTCGATCGTGTCTTTACCATTGCCCATCACATGAGCGGGAACGCGCTCAGCCACTGCCACAACTTTCCCGTTGATCACCAGTACACGATGATCCCGTCCTTGGTAAAAGCGCTCGACGATCACATCTCTAGAGACTTCTTTCGCTGCATCGTAGGCCGCTTCCGCCTGATCCCAATTGGTGATGTTAATCGTAATGCCTCGCCCATGATTGCCGTCTAATGGCTTAATGACGATCGGATAACCACCCACATCCGCGATCGCCCCTTCCAGATCATCCAAGTAGCTAATCACCGTACCACGCGGCACAGGCACGCCTGCTTCCCGCAGGATTTGCTTCGTCCCTTCCTTATCCGACGCCAGCTCTACAGCCAGAATGCTAGTGCGATTGCTGAGCGTTGCCTGAATGCGCTTTTGATGCACGCCATAGCCAAACTGAATCATGGCGCGGGCGCTGAGTTGAAACCAGGGAATGCCCCGCGCGTCTGCCTCTTTTACCAATGTTTCGGTACTGGGGCCTAGCGAGGCATCGGCCCAGAGCGATCGCAAATCTTGCAGGTCTTGCTCCAGTTCTTCTTTGGGGTAGTGCCCCGTTTCAATAATGCTCTGGCAGAGTCTCACCGCCGCTCTGGCGGCATAGCGTCCTGCCTGCTCGTCCTGATACTCAAATACGACCTGATAGGTGCCCAAATTGGCTGTTTCGCGGGTTCGTCCAAACCCAACAATCATCCCTGCCAGTTCTTGAATTTCCAAAGCCACGTGCTCAATGATATGCCCCATCATCGTGCCTTCCTTGACGCGACTAAGGAAGCCACCTCGGCACCCAGGAGAGCAAAAATGCTCAATCAAACTGGGCAATGCCTCCGTCACCCCTTCGTAAAAACCGGGAATCACATTCGAGGGTTTGTCTGCCAGATCCTCCAAATCCAGACGCATCACGATGAGCTTTTGGCGTCGAATGCTCCAATAGTTGGGACCACGTAATGTCTGTATTTTGAGTATTTTCATGACACTGAAGGTTTAGGAGGGACTCTGATGAACGTGTCTAACTAGATAAACGTGTCTGACTAGATAAACGTGTCTGAATTAAATGTGATGAGATACCCGATTCAAATCTCGCTGACTGCAAGATCAGTAATCACGCTTGATCGGTTGTGTCTAGAACAAGGCATAGGGGAACGATTAACCAGTTTCAAACTCTCAAAAGCCGACAGACTGTTCGCAACGAACATTTTGGCGCTAAAATGAGGAGATTCGGCTGAAAGCGTCAGGTGTAGAGAGGCGGCAGAATCAATAGCGCTAGGTGTTAGCAAGGAAACAAGCATCCTTAATCTGGCTCTGTAAGATTCGCTTGGTCAGGCATTGCTTGATTAGAAGCCGCTAATGGAACGAGCATGGATCACAACCAGCCGTTTTAGACGTGATTACCGTCACTGGACGATCGCTAAACGATCCCGCAGCCAGGAAAGAACGGCATCCGCTTCTGAAAATCGTACCGATCGCTGTGACTTAAGATGTGTAGTCGAAGATTGCCAATGCTAAGCGGATCAGTTGCACCTACCTTAGCGTGATTGGTGTAACAGAGCTCGCCTGGGTCTAAGATGGTCACGGTTCCTTTGCCAATGACTTGCAGCGTACCATCCCCCTCAAATAGCGCACAGGTATCTTCATCAATGCCAATGCCCATACGATCAGGGTAGGCTGCGATCGCGCTCATCAACCGAGCCATCCGGTTGCGATTGTGAAAATGTTGATCCACGATGACTTCGGGAATGATGCCTAAACCCGTCGTCATATCGACTAACGCCCGATTGGGTGATTCGCCACTCCCTCCGCCTGCAATCATATAGTGGCCCATGACGGCTGCACCTGCACTCGTCCCAGCCAGCGTGATCTCACCCCGTCGTGCCCGTTCCCGCACTGTTTTCATGAGCGGTGTATCGGCCAAAAGCCCACAGAGGCGTAGTTGGTCGCCACCCGTCATAAAAACGCCTGTACAGTTTTCGACGTAACTTTGCATCAGGGGATCTTCACACTGTTCCCGATCGCGGATATCTAGAATTTCAATGCCCTTTGCGCCCATTTCACCGAAGATTGTCAGGTAGCGATCGCCAATAATGGCAGGCTCACGGGAAGCAGACGGAATAATCGCAATGCGAGCCTCGGTAGACCCTGAACGACCAAAAAAGTTGTACAGAATCTCCCGTCCGTGAACCTTATCTTCTGCTCCCCCAATCACCATGATGGCAGTTTTCGTAGATTGGGGCATGTTCTCTCCAAGGAACTGAAATTCAATTTGTGACGTAGCTTCAATTTGCGACGCTACAAGATTGGGCGCAATCGGAAAAAAGCGCTCCCATAGTTTCACGACTGAGGTGTAAACGCTGCCTTTATCCATATTGCCGCGTGCCTCGCTCATTGTCCTCATCATAGTGTTTGCTTGGCAAAACGATTGCAAGGACTGAGAGTAGTGACGTTAAGCACAATCGTCACAGGTGCAAACCGCACCTTAAAGCCTTTCGCGCTCTCAGGCTTCATCATGCCAGATCGTGGAAACGTAAGCTAACTGACACTAGGATTTTATTCAATCTTTTCATCCAACTGCTAGGGTTAAAACGGTCAATTAAGATTCAAGCCGTCAGCGGTCAGCGGTCAGCGGTCAGCCTTCATCACTCATCCTTTAGCCTTCATCACTCATCCCTTCCCCTCCCCCCTTCCTCCCGGCAATGCGTTTTGATCTTGTCACGCTCTTTCCCGATTTTTTTGCGTCACCCTTAAGTTCGGGCTTGCTAGGCAAAGCCTTGGCGAAGCAGATCGCTACGGTGTATCTTACCAATCCCCGCGACTTTACGACGGACAAGCATCATCGCGTAGACGATGAACCCTATGGCGGTGGGGTGGGGATGTTGATGAAACCAGAACCGATTTTTGCGGCTGTAGAATCCTTACCTGTCCTGCCCCGACGCGAGGTGCTGTTGATGACACCTCAAGGTGAACCCATGCGACAGCCGATGTTTCAGCAGTTAGCGATCGACTGTGATCAGCTTGTCATCATCTGTGGACACTATGAAGGGGTGGATGAGCGCGTGCTGCATCTAGTGACCCGCGAGGTCTCGCTGGGAGATTTTGTGCTGACGTGCGGTGAAATTCCAGCCCTGGCACTGCTGAATGGAGTCATCCGTCTGTTACCGGGCACCGTTGGCAAGGTGGAATCCCTTAAGGCTGAGAGCTTTGAAGATGGGCTGCTTGATTTTCCGCAGTACACGCGTCCGCCTGTGTTTCGGGAATGGGGTGTACCAGACGTGTTGCTATCAGGGAACCACCAGGCGATCGCGCAATGGCGCAAATCACAGCAAATTGAACGCACCCGCGATCGCCGCCCTGACCTCTACAATCAATGGCTGGCTGATCATCTCAGTCAAGAATCGTAGCAAGACAAGATGGCCTAAAGCAGATTGCCTACAATGGTGTCATAGGGTCAGGCGTGACAGTTTGCGATCGGACATATATCCATAACTTCAACTCATGGGACATTCAGGCTTTCGGCGCTATAGTGCCATTGCGGTAGGCGCGCTACTGGCGAGCACAATTACCATTCACCCCCCTACAGAGACCACCAGTTCACACCTGACGCTTGATTCTGCCGCTGACGCTCGTAGCAGTGGTGGGCGTAGTGGTGGTGGTTCCTTTCGTTCGACCCCTTCGCGTTCAACGGGTTCTAGTTCGTCGGGGTCGCGTTCGTCCGGCTCTAGCTCGTCAGGGTCTAGCAGTTTTAACCGCAGTAACAGCCCGTCTTACCAGCGCGATCGCTACTATAACGGCGGCAGCGGCCCTGTGATTGTGCCTGTACCCGTAGGCCCAGGTGTTTACAACGACCCTTACCGCAACAATGGCTACAGTAACGGCTACAACAATGGCTCTAACAGCAGCGGTTCTAACAACAGTCAGGCTTCAACAGACGATTCGGCTGTGGGTTGGATGGTCGCACTCTTCATCCTTGTTGTGGTTGCGATCGTAGGCTTTGGAATTGCCTTCTTCGTGTTTAAAGCCATGCGTAGCTCAGATGGAGCCGCCAGCAACACCGAATTGGACAACAACATTGTCACGGTGAGCAAAGTTCAAGTAGCACTGCTAGCAGAGGCCCGCGAGATTCAAACAGAGCTGACTGAACTTAGCCTGGACGTTGATACAGAGACATCAGAAGGTTTGCTGCAATTGGTGCAAGAGGCGGCTTTAGCGCTGCTAAGAATGCCAGAAAACTGGTCACACGTTCTGGCAGAGTCCCAAACAGTCAAAAGTCGAGAAGACGCTGAAGCTTTATTCAACAAGCTGTCGATCGCCGAGCGGAGCAAGTTTAGCGTCGAGACTTTGACGAACGTAGGCGGTAGAGTGCGCCAGAGCGATCGCTTCAAGCCTGACCCCGAAGAAGACCCTGCCTCCTATATTGTGGTGACGTTGCTGGTGGGAACCGCTAACGATAAGCCACTGTTTGACCAGGTGAGAACGCAGGAAGACTTGAGCCATGTACTAGAGCAGTTGGCCTCACTCCCGTCTGATTACCTGATGACCTTTGAGCTACTGTGGAGCCCGCAAGAGTCATCTGACAGCCTTACCTACGATGAACTGCTGACCGAGTACACAGACATGGTGCAACTGTAAGTATGCCGTGTTGATGCAGACAAAAGCTTGTGGCGAGGGCAGAAAGGGAATGCTGAAAGCACTTAAATTTGGCTGAGCCGTGATGGTTGGCTAAGCGCACGCGATCGCCTCTCAACGCTTGCAAACCTACCCTTTTACTCATGCGGCAACGTTATAGATTTGCAACTTTATAGAAATACAGACATGCAGATACGCCAAGCTAAAGTCAGCGGACGCTGAGCAACAGGGTGCTATGAACCATTTACAAGAACCGTCAGAGCAAGAATCTGCTGACAGCCTGGAACTAGTCAATGACATTGTGACAGTTAGCAGGCTACAAGTGGCACTCCGATCGCGTGCTAAGCGCCTTCAAACCCAGTTTTCAGCGATCGCGCTACGGGCAAATACGGCTACTCCAGAGGGGCTGTTTGAACTGCTGCAAGAGACGGCAACTGTCCTGCTAGAAAACGCTGACTTCTGGACGCACGTTTTAGCCTGTTCCCAGACGGTTGACAGCCGCGAAGAGGCAGAAGCCCTTTTCAACAAGTTTTCGCTGCAAGAACGCGCTAAATTTAGCGCCGAAACCTTGACCAACGTGAATGGAGTGATTAGCCAACAACCAGCCGAAGCGCCAAACGCCAATACCGATCCAGCTTTTATTGTCGTGACCCTGGTGCTAGGTACTGCCGATGATCAACCGCTTTTTAATGAGATTTATTCAACGTCACTGCTGCGCGATGTGCTGGAGGATATTTCGCTCGTGCGATCGCGTTTCCTGCTGGCATTTGAACTCCTCTGGACACCGCAAGACTCGCTTGATTGTCTGACTGAAGCTGACTTGAAGGCAGATTATGCGGACTTGGTGCCGATCGCTTAGGGTAGAGGGCAGAAGAAGTCAGAGGTCGGGGGCAGGGGAAGCAGAGGAGGCAGGGGGACAATTTGCAACTCAAAACTCAAAACTTCTACGCTGACCGCTGGTGGCTGACCGCTCAAAACTCAAAACTCAAAACTCCCCCACAGACTTCCACTGCTAGCTGACTACGTGCCTCACCCTATAATCGAAAGGTTGAGCGTTGTAGGCTGATGACGAAGATTCGGATTGGCAATGGGTACGACATACATCGTCTGGTGCGCGATCGTCCACTCATTCTGGGCGGGGTTGAAATTGAGCATGAGTTGGGCTTACTGGGGCACAGTGATGCCGATGTATTAACGCACGCGATTATGGATGCCATGTTAGGCGCGCTGAGCCTGGGTGATATTGGGCACTACTTTCCGCCGACCGACCCTAAATGGAAGGGCGCAGATAGTGTCGCGTTGCTCATGCAGGTCGATCGCTTGATTCAAGCGGAGGGGTGGAAGATTGGCAATATTGACTCTGTGGTAGTAGCTGAGCGCCCAAAGCTAAAGCCGCATCTTGCAGCCATGCGCGATCGTCTTTCTACGGCTCTCAAGCTCCAACCGAATCAAGTCGGCATTAAGGCCACTACAAACGAAAAACTGGATGCAACGGGACGTGAAGAAGGTATCTCGGCCTATGCCGTTGTGCTGCTGGTGGCATAGCTATAGGCGAGTGACGGGCGATCCACGCGTGCACTGGCAAAGGCGTGAGTCATTGATGGCTCTGGAGCTATTCCGTCATCAAAACTGTCATTATCCATAGTGCTTGATGAAGATTTCATCAAACTTCACTAAAGCTTATGTGATAGTGCTTTACCGGAGCAGGGTAAATTAGATTGCAGAAGTAGCGATCTCAGCTTGCCGCTTCCACCCGTGAAACAACTCCTAGTCTGATGACTCACCTTTAACAGACTATACTCTTAGTTCATCACCTCTTTCGATTGCAGAAATGCTGATGAATCGGTTAGATAGGGTTGTTTATGACAGCGTTTGGGTAATCAGGTGCAGTCATACCAGGACGAGGCGCTGTGCCTGACTAATGTCAGGGCTTTGTGATGGGCTGGCAGCGTGAAATACAATACAGTCATTCTTCAAGCCGTTCTTTCCAGTTATTCGCTCAGTGCTATGGTTCAACCACTCGCGATCGCTCTTAGCACGACATTCTGATACGAGTCCCTGAAATTCATCTTCACTTTCTCCTCGCTTGGGAAGCCACGTGTTATGACTGCTACTAATGCTTCTACCGGATCGAAACCTGATGCCAGTACATCCATCCGGTTTGTCATTCAAGACGCTTATGACCGTGGAGCAACTGCGCTATACCTTCAACCAGGTCGTCCACCGTTTTATCGCATGAGCGGTAAACTCCTGCCGCAAGATCATCTCGCGCCACTGACGCCAGAGCAATTTCGGCATTACCTTCAAGAAGTGCTGACGCCTCAGCAACTCAAGCACTACCTTGATGTGCGCAAACTAGACGTTGATGTCCGCATTCCCGGCTTTATGCAGGGTCGCATCAACTGTGGGCCAACAGCACAGGGAACGGAGGCGATGAGTCTCAACGCGATCGCGCTCGATGGGCCAGGACGTGATGTGCAGCGTCAAGGAACTGTGCAAGTCATGGTAGAAGATGCGTGTAAGCAGCGTGCGTCTGACATTCATCTACAGGTTGGCGAACCTGTGCGGTTTCGGATTCAGGGCAAGATGGTCAAGCAGGAGTCTTACGGCAAGATCACCGCGCGTCAATTTGAAGAGTTCCTGCAAGAAGTGCTATCGCCCGCGCAACAAGAACAGTTTCAGACACGGCAAGAACTGGACACCGCCATTCTCTACGAAGGCATGGTGCGCTGCCGGGTGAACTGTTCGCAGTCGATCATGGGCGGCGCAATGGTGCTGCGCTTGATTTCGCTGGATGTACCCACGCTGAAGAAATTGGGACTGCCGGATATTTTGGGCGTGCTAGCCGAGGAACGGCAAGGACTGATTTTGGTGACGGGGTCGGTCAACTCCGGCAAATCAACCTCGCTGGCAGCGATGCTCCGGCATGTGAATGAAACCTTGCCGCGCAAGATTGTAACGATCGAAGATCCGATTGAGTATGTTCACACTTCTAACCAATCATTGGTCACTCAACGGGAAGTGGGGCTGCACACCCAGGAGTTTAAAGATGCGCTGCGAGGTGCGTTGCGACAAGATCCCGATATTATTCTGATTGGTGAGATGCGCGATCGGGAAACCGTTGATACTGCCATTCGTGCTTCTCTCACCGGGCATTTGGTCTTAGGTACTCTGCACACCAAAGGGTCTGTTAATGCCTTCAAACGGTTGCTCAACTTCTACACACCTGAAGAGCAAGAAACGGTACGCATTCAAATTGTGGATGCCCTCCGTGCGGTAATTGCTCAAGCCCTGGTGCCTACCGTTCACGGCGGACGCACAGCAGCTTTAGAAATTATGCTCAACACCGACACCATTCGAGATTATCTCCAGAAGGGTGCGATCGAAGAAATTTATCAACTGATGGAGGAAGGCAAAGACGGCAGCCAAACCCTTAATCAGGCGCTCTTTGATCTATATGAAGGAGGAGTGATTACGCCTCACGATGCGATGACGGCATCTCTCTTGCCAGATGACCTGAACTATATGCTGAAGAACTATACGCGCCGTTCTAGTCGATCGGGCTTGATGACGTCTGAGTACTTTAATCACCAAATGACTTAGGAAACGTGAGTCCGGGTGATGCAGAGGGCATTGCTTCGGCAGAAACGATTGCCCAATATCCAATTAGCAGGGATTCAAGCTAACGGATTAATAGCGATTAAGAGCGCACCCTACAAAATTCAGTGTTGACGCAATACTGCGTGTCCCTTCAGGTCAAAGTAGGCAGTAAGTGGACGTTGAGTCGCTCGATTGAGTCTTATTTAAAGAATGAGTTGGATGATTTTTGGAATTAAATAAGAACAGAAATTTTTAGATAAAGATAAACGAAGATGATTTAGGGCGCGTCATCAATTAAGCTCAAAAACCTTGAGTATCAACCTTACCGCGCCCGTCCTCACAAACAAGACTAGGGGCTGGAACCTTTGCTGCAAGTCATATGTATGAGTGACTGATGACAGCCCCTAGACTGTAACGACATAATAATAGAGGCAGCTTCAGATACTTTCTTGATAGACGAATGTAAATTCAAATTTAGATTTGTTTTGTGGAGTCAAAAGCAGCATAGCGAATATTCCAGGTATTGTTTCTCAGATTCAAGCAATATAAAAAATATACAGACACGACAACGTTAAGTAATAAAGGTGATATTTTTTTCCATAGTGCTTGTATTGAAAGCCCGTTTTTTTGGTGTAGTCCCTAGTTATTTTTTCAAGCAAACAACGACAAAAGCCAGTTCAATCTTTTCCAAAATGAACTTGCTTTAGAAATTAGAACTTAACTATGGCATTATGGCTGGATGCCAAGTATGTAGATCAATTTGACTAGTAATTCTCATCCAGCCGTGAAACCTTCTCAATCGCTATTGCAGGTCTTTCAAAGTCGCAAGATGGCAGCTATTTTGCTGTTGGGGTTTGCCTCTGGGTTGCCGTTTGCGCTGACGGATGATGCCTTTCGCGCCTGGATGACCAAAGCTGAACTGAACCTTAGTACGATCGGCTGGTTTAGTTTGGTCAGTCTGCCCTATTCACTGAAGTTCATTTGGTCGCCGCTACTCGATCGCTTTGTGCCGCCGTTTTTAGGCCGCAGACGTGGCTGGATGCTGCTGGCACAGGTCGGTCTCATTGCAGGGATTGTGGCGATTGCCCTGCAGATGGGTGTTATTGCGACGCTGGACTCCCAGGCGCGATCGTTCAATCTGCAACTGCTGGCGCTAACAGCGTTGGGAGTTGCCCTTCTAAGCGCTACACAAGATATTGCGATCGATGCTTATCGTGCTGACGTGGTTTTGGAGCGAGAGGTCGGTGCAGGCGCATCTATGACCATTTTGGGCTACCGGATTGCCCTGCTGCTTACCGGGTGGATTGCCTTCAACCTGGCTGACCGTATTACCTGGCCCTGGGTCTACGGCTTTATGGCGCTGCTGATGGGTGCAGGGCTGCTCACGTCACTATGGGCACCTGAACCTGTTGAACGCGATCAACCCCCCGAATCGTTACGACAGGCTGTTGTGCTGCCCTTTATGGAGTTTTTTCGTCGCCTGGGGTGGCAGCAAGCTCTGTTTACGCTCATCTTCATCATCGTGTTTAAGCTGGGTGATGCGATGGTCGCCAAAATGGCTGTGCCGTTCCTCGGTGGCAAGGGGCTTGGCTTTGCCGATGCCGATATTGGTAACATTCGTCAGGGTATGGGATTGATTGCCACGATCGTCGGCACGCTGGCTGGGGGAGCCGTGCTGAGCAAAATCGGTATTCATCGATCGCTGTGGATTTTTGGTGCCCTGCAAGCCGTGAGTAATCTGGGCTATTACCTTCTTGCGGTAGTGGGTAAAAGCTACCCTACAATGGTCGCAGCCATTAACGTGGAGAATTTTTGCGGGGGCTTAGGTACGGCTGGCTTCCTGGGCTTTCTGATGAGCCTCTGCAATCCCCAATTTTCAGCAACGCAGTTCGCACTCCTGTCCAGTTTGATGGCAGTGGGCAGAGATTTGATGGCGGGGCCTGCGAGTGGTGAGCTAGCGCAACGGCTTCAACCGTTCCTTCAAGCAAACCCTGCCTTACTTGCTCATGGATACCTAGTAGGTGCGACCCAGCAAGGTTGGGCACTCTTCTTTTTAGTCACGCTGGCGGCTTCTTTGCCGGGGCTTTTACTGCTGCCCTTTTTTGCTCCGTGGGAGGGCAAACTGCGATCGAAATTTGCCGATTCACATGATGAAAATTAACGATGTCGCGTTACGATAGTAACTAAGAACTTCACAAATCTTGAGTGAAGTCTCAGAATTTCTACTTGAACTAAATACTATTCATACGGCTACTTCCATGACGTTCTTTCGGCAGTACATTGCTCCGCTTTTCATCTTTCTCATCTTTTTTGTGGCGTTAGCTGCGGTCAGCGTTCGGATTTTTCTGCCCTCCGATATGGCTGCTCCTGCCCCCATGAGCGACGTTAGTTCGCAGAAGGCGACTATGCCCAGCGCAGAGTCACTCGCGGGCTTACCTCCGGCGCTTTCGGCTTTGGTAAAGGGCTTGCCAGATGATCCAGCGCTATTGCAATTGCAGTAGTCGCAAGAAACTGCCTTTCTGACTCTGGAAGCGATCGCTCAAAACGATCGCCCTAAGCCATTGGTTGGGGTGTTTGTGTTGCATCAACTGCCTCCTGATTACAGCTTACGCTTGGGTTCTGGACTCGATCGCGCATTGCTGTTGAAATTTATGCAGCGGACGTATCAGGAGGTGGAAGCAGCCGACAGCTACGCCCATCTGGCACATACCGTTGAGCAGTACTTGTCGCACGAAACACCGCTTTGGTGGGTGCTTCCTGTAGCTGAGGCAAACCTAAACGCTCTGCCTGCAACAACTTCCGTGCGATCACAACCGCCGATTGCATGCCTCTGGTTAGGCACTGCGATCGATCAGGTATATGGCGATCAGCACACGCACGTTTTTTTGCTCTATGTACTGCCAAAGCATCGACGTAAAGGTATTGGTAAGGCACTTATGCTTCACGCTGAGGCATGGGCTATGAGCAGAGGCGATCGGCAGATTGGACTGCAAGTTTTTCAGAAAAACCAAGCAGCGCTCAACCTTTACAAAGGATTGGGCTTTCAAACGCAATCGTTGTGGATGGTGAAGCCGTTGCGGTGAGGGTGAGAAGTTGAAGGGCAGGGGAAGCAGAGGGAGCGAGGCTAAAGATAAGAAGGATAAACGCTGAAAGGCTGCATCACACCTCTTTAGTGTATGGCGCACTATACGAAGTCGCTTTCAAAGCGCTGGTGCTACTCAAAGCTCTCCCTGCTTCCCCACTCCCCACCCTACTCCCCTTCTCACTCAGCCAAGCCTTCCAGCAAGGAGGCTTCGAGGGCAGTGGTAATTGCCTGCGCGGTTTGTTTATCGCCGCTCTGCCGATAATTTGTCGTGTAAAGTGGCGGCCTAATCGTAATGGTGATGTGCGATCGCCATGTTGGAGTAGGGCGGTAGTGGATTGCGATCGGTACGATTGGGATACTGATGGGCTCAGGTATGACGGCTTCTGTTTGCAAAACTAGTCGTGCTAAGCCAGGTTTGAGTGAGCGTAAGGGCTGATCCCGCACGATGCCGCCTTCAGGAAACAGCATCAGTTTTTTGTGGGCTTGCAACAGCTCGATCGCGTAGCGAAAACTGGCAATCTTAGGATGCTCCACATCGACTGGAAAAGCGCCTAACCGTTGTAAAAACCAGCCCTGTATGCCAGCGAACTGGTTTGCATTGGTCATAAACCAGAGCGGTTCGACGCTGAGTAGCGCCAGCACAAATGGATCCCAGCGGCTGTAGTGTTTGGGTGCTAGCACAACAGGCCCCTGAGTGGGTAGATGCTTAACCCCACGAATCACGATCGAGCCAAAGAAAAGGCTTAAAAACAGCCGATGAATGGGCAACAGCAGCCAGTAAAGCCAGGGCACAACCGAAACGTGATCAAGCGTCTCTGGTATTGTTTTTTGAGTCAACGAGTATCCTCCTCTGCCTCTTCTGCCCTTTGTTTACCAGTTCTTGTTAATTGACTCAGGGGTCATTCAAGGTTCTCACAGTCAAAACCTGTGGTGGCGTTGAGTCGGGTGGGTAAAGAAAGTCAACTTGAACTAGGCGATGCTCCCCTTTGGGCATGGATAACGTCAGCAAGGGTTCGCCCTCTTGCCCTCGCTGCAAAATGAGATGAATATAGCGAGTTTGGGGTGCTCCGCGATCGTCTGTATAGCGTAGCCGCACAGGACCTCGAAAGAAAATTCGATCTTCTGGAGGGGTAAAAAACACCAGACCTCCTTTCGCTTTATCTTGCTTGATCGGAGTTTGAATCGCTACCGTTACGGTCTGCCGCTGCCCCGTTGTATTGTGCAGCGGCAAGGTCAGACTGTACTGAATGCCATAGTTGCCATGAGCCTGGTAGGCTGTATCAGCATAGCGGACTAGTAAGGATGCGCTTTGTACCTGCCCTGTTCCAAACGTGCCTTGATAGAGCGTGCTCAACCCGTAAGAAAACGCATGCCCGCGCTTTGGAATGCTTAAAAAATCTGCCTTGGGGCTGTCGGTCAGGTTTGCCTTCCATTCAGACCCTAGCGCCACACCAGCTACACGACCATAGATCACGCGTGCGTAGTCTTTCAAGCGCTCGATCGGGGTGGGTGGAATGTCACGAGGGCCTGATAAGCCTCCATTGACTAGAAGGTTTTGCCATTCTTCTAGAGAAGGGCTGCGCTCTGTTTTATCGGGGTTGAGTGGCGCAAACATGGCTAAGCTTGCCACATAAACGGGGCCATTGCTGCGCAACCGCAATAACGTAGAGCGACCGTTTGATGCAGCAACAACGTTGCCTACTGGAATGGGCAGATTCATCAACATCCAGCTTTGGCGTGGTGGAATGACCATCACAGCAGGCCAGTTCCCCTGCCGTCGTCCGCGCAACACATCATTCACAATGCGGCTACCGGGACCTGCATACACTCGACCAGTCGGATCATCCACATAAGAGGGTAGCTCTATAAACTGGGCGTCAGGACGGGTAAGATAGCTGGCACCCTGGAGGACGTCGATCGTAATAGGTTGGTAGGTTGGGTTATAAACAAGCACCCCCTGAAAAAGTGTGCGCGTGTCACTGGGGTTTCGGGCTTTGGCAATATGGTGAGAAAACAGGTCAAACCGACCTTGAAAAGGAAAATTGAGATGGGCCGCAGGAACTGCTTTTCCCTCAGGCGGAAAGGTGGAGAGCAAGATGCCTTCGGTTTGCACCATCTCTGGGCTGTTGCTATTAAACACTGGCACAGTGTCAAGTTGCCCTGGCAGGGGACGCAGCTCTTGCGGCTCAAAGATCTCCTGGCGTTGTAGCGACTCTTGGGGAGGAAGTCGCTCGTCTTGAGACGGAATGATTTCCTGGGGAGGTGGTACTTTGGGAGAGGTCGGAGTTGGAGTTGAAGGGCTGGGAAGCGGGAACGGAGCCGCGATCGTCTGTGCAAGGGTAAGGAACGAAAACAAGGGAAGCATCAGCAAACTCGAAAAATCCTACAGCAAAGGTATGAATCGGCAAGATATGCGTAAGCGAAGGTGCGGAGACCGGGCTAGACGAACCCGGTGATAACCAACGCTGCCAGGGTTGTAAGCAGAGTGGGAAACAAAGCTAGGACTTACGCAAAAGCGGTCATCTTTCGCCCCCTAGCCCCCAATTCATAGCCCTATCGGGCATACCCTTCGGGAAGCAAGCTATAAGAAAGGGGGAACCGAGCCAATTAAAGCCCCCAGCATTGGGGGTTTGGGGGCAAACGCGTAAGTCCTAAAAGCTAAAAGAGCACTAGATCGCTAGAAGCGCAGGCTTTAGATAGCGCGAGACTTCAGGTCGTGTGAGACACTCGTAGGACTTACGCAGTCGCCCCCTAAATCCCCCAATGCTGGGGGACTTTGAGTGCTTGCTCCCCCAAATTTGGGGGCGGGGGGGGCTAGTTTTAGAGAATTTGCGTAAGTCCTGACTCGGTAGAAAGATGACATAAGCAGAATGTGCGCTATAACATCTAAGTTCTGACACCCATAACCATTCCAAAGTGCTGCTGATAGCAAAAGCCGCTGCATCACGACCAGGTTCATTACCGTTATCGATGATTACACCAAGCAAAGACGATCGTCAGGAGCTTTAACAGTTTCTCGTTAAGTGTGAATCCTGACAAGCAAGTACTTGCCTTGAACAGAGTCAGCATCCCACGCCGATAAGACCCGGCAAACGGCGACCATCACGCAACAGTGTGCACCCCCTTTATGAAGAAAATTTTATTTAACCCTGTGCTAGTTTATCGATTCGGCATCATTGTACTAACTTCTGTCAGTATCAATGCTGTCGTTGACATTCATCATGCCCGCTTTCGTCCAGCGATCGCACAGGCGGCTGATACAGATAACTATTGCGAAGGGCGATCGCGGGATGGCTTAATCAATGGCCGAGGGGTCTGCACCTTCCCCAGTGGTAATCGGTACGAAGGAGAACTACGTAACAGCAGACGACACGGGAAAGGGGTGTTTAGCTTTGCGAATGGCACTCGTTGCGAAGGGGTCTTTAAGGATGATTTGCTCGACGGTAAAGGCATCTGCATCTTTCCCAGTGGCAATCGGTACGAAGGCGATTTCCGTCGTAATCAACGCGAAGGAAAAGGACTTTTTCGCTTCGCTGACGGGACCTACTGCGAGGGCGAGTTTCGGAATAACGTATTCAACGGAGTTGGTGTTTGCACGTTTCCAGACGGCAATCGGTTTGAAGGCGCATTTCAAGACGGTCGCCGTCAGGGAAGAGGGCTTTTTACCTTCGCCAACGGTGTCCGCTGTGAAGGTGACTTTCGGAATGAGGTGCTGAATGGCTCTGGCGTTTGTACCTTCCCCAGTGGCAATCGCTATGAGGGTGAGTTCCGTGATGGCAGACAAAACGGTAGAGGCACTTATATCTTTGCGGACGGTACGCGACTTGAGGGCGTTTGGCGAGACGGGCGGTTTCTCAACAATCCTAAAACGGGACGATCGTAGTTTTACAGTCGAGGATGCATAGGGCGTAGAAGGGAGTGAGGCTACCCGCTCGTGATTAAACATCTGGACCAACGGGTGCGAAACCCATTCAAATAGGTCGAAAGCCCCTAGCATTCTTCTTTAGAGGACTTTGTGCTGTTCGCCCGTATTAGTGCAGGGGCGGGTCAGGCGATCGCTGACAGCTTTGTCAGTTGACCAGGATTATTGCTCTTTGTAAGGATTGCTGTATCTCACAACACCTCTTCCTTTAGACTAATGTTCATTGTGAGCTTTAAGCGTCTTAGGTAAATACATGCCACATCTTTCTTGGCACGATTATTTAACGGTTCTTTCGTTCTTTGCAGCGATCGTTGGTATCGCGCTTCTCTTTAGTGGCAGCCAAGCCTATGAGAGCGACTGGGAAATTACCGATCGAGTTTTGATGTTGATGACGTTCACCTATTGGTTAGTTTATTGCGTGACGGCTGGCTTGCAGCACCTGATTTTGCCTCAATGGGAAGTGCTGCTGTGGAGCGTGAAGCTGACGGGCGTTTTAGCTTATTTGCTAACAGCCGCCTGTGTCCTAAGCTTGCCACTACACCGCGTTTCGATTCGGCAACCAGAGTAGTTTCGTCATAGCTTGGCGACGCCGATTCCTTCTAGCTAAGCCAGAATGGATCAGTCAAACATAGTTGCTTCTTGTCCGTATGCAAGATGGCTTACCCGGCAACTGCTGGTCTTTTAGAGCGGTGCCAAAACCTCCAGGAATGGTTGAGTTAACTGTTCTGAGGTTTGATCTCTGCTAGCAGTTCGATCGTGCTGCGACGAAAGCCGCACGTTTGAAATAACTGCCGTGCCACTTCATTGGCAATGGCTGTATCCAGCCGCACTTGCTGAATGCCTTTTTGTGCAAACAGGTGCAGAGCTTGCTCAACCAGTTGTCGTCCCAGGCCTGCTTTGCGTTCATCTGGCTCCACCCAGAGATCGTGAATAAAGCCATACTCTTGCAGGCGATAGATGGGAATTTCAGTTTCGATCGTGCCCACCAGAAAGGCAACTAAGGCTCCAGGTTGCTGACTGATTGGGCTTTCGCATTCGGCCACTAGAAAAATGCTGCGATCGCTCGTTGCTTGTTCCGCTAGCCAACGCTCATAGCGCTGCGCCGGATTGGGCAAAAAACCGTACTTGGCAGCATCCCACGCTTCATGCAAAGCGCAGATTTGAGCCACCATTGGCAGTACAGCAGGGACATCAGCAGGCGTGGCGAGGCGGATTTTCATGACGATGGCTACCGTCGTTTCAGTAGATGTTCGATCGCGGCTTCAAGTTGCTCTTGCGGCAGAGAGGTCAAAATGAAGACTTCTTGCACCGTTTTGCCCTGGCGTGCAATGACCTTAAACCCGCCTCGAATGGGAACGGATATTTTTAATGCCATTTTGGGCGCATGGGCACGCACTGACGCAATCACACCTGGCGTAATGGTTTGAATACCAGCCTGATGAGTCAGTCGCTCTAACAGCGGAATCAATCCTGGAATGTGGGTGGAATGGTTAAGAACGAGCCTACCACTGGAAGAATTACTCATGCAAAAAGACGGCAAGATGAAAGGATTGTAGCCTGTAGGTTTGCATGAGTTTACAGTTATCTCTCACTCTAAGCAGCTTCCAAGGGAGCCATCGTCAACCCTTCCATCCCAAGCTGCATGTGATAGAGTTCGGCCTGTTCCTGCGGCCCTACCCATACGATCGCCTGCCCTTCGTGGTGAATCTGATTGGTGAGTTCCAGGGCACGATCGAGCGTCATACCTGGAATGTGCTCCATCAAGCTCTCAGTGACGTGTTGAAAGGTATTAAAATCATCGTTCAGCACAATAATTTTGAAGTTGGGGTAATGCTGGCGAGTCACCTGGCTAGACCGCGAAGGAGCTACCGTTGGCGCAATGGCTGCCGTAGAAGAAGCCAGCGGAAGTGTCGTTGTCATAGATATCACCAGAAAAACGCTAGTTACTAACGTTGCTTAGTCACTCATCCTAACTCACCGGCTCGCACTTAGCGGTGAAAAGGGCTCAGCGCTCAGCGGTCAGCCTCTGCCCTCTGCCCGGACGTGACGGCTTAACCCAACCGCTGTGAGAACCCTACCGCGATCGCCCCTAATCCCACGAGCACAGGGGTAAGCCAATCGCCCCAACGGACATAGAGCGTTTGAGTTTGGCGGCGAAAAATAGTGGCTGCGTGGATTTGATAGCGGTGTGGCTGCGATCGCCATTCGACGTTGCCATGCGGTGTCACGATACTGGAGTAGCCGGTATTGGTGGCGCGAACCGCCCAGCGATCGGTTTCAATGGCTCGCATGATGTCTTGGGCCTGATGCTGAGCCATCAGTATTTCGCTGTAGGGGTCTAGATTCGATGCCGTGAGAATGAACTGTCCACCAGCAGCGGCTTGTGCGCGAAACACTTCAGGGAAGGCAGAATCGTAGCAAATACTGGCGATCGCTCGTCCGAACGGTGTTTCAAACTGCTGATAAAACGTTCCCGGTGCGCCATTTTCGGCGATCGGCGAGAGAATACTGATGATGTTTCCCAACACGCGCTGAAAGGGAATATATTCGCCCAACGGCACAAGCTTAATTTTGTTGTAGCGGCTTAAGGTCGAGCCATCGGCAGCGATCGTCAACAGACTGCGTGCAACGCCCTCCTTCTGGGTGGTAAACGTTCCTAACCAAAGCACAATCCTTCTTTTCAGCACCGCTTGATAGAGGGGACTCCGGCGCTTGTTCGGTTCATTCCACAAAAAGGGCAACGCTCCCTCCGGTGTCAGCACAGCCTCAACTCCCTGTGCCGCCAGGGTCTGATAGCCACTGGTATACCCATCAGTAGCCCTTTGAATCCCTTCACTGCCTAGCTTGATGCGCGTGGGGACATTGCCTTGAATAATGCCTACTCGCAGTGGCTCGACATTTCCTGATGCCAACGGCTGCCGATAGAGTGCATAGCCCAGTCCATGCACCGTGACCAGAAGTACGATCGCAAGTAATAGCAGCGTAGCCGTTGCGAGTTTTGCTTTGCTGGTGGCTGACGGCTGATGGCTGACCGCTAACCGCTGGTAGCTCATCCACCCTTCGGCCAAAAGCCCGTTGACTGCCACGATCGCCGCTGTGATGCCAGATGTACCAGACAATTGCCCCACATGCAGCAACGGGAGATTGCCCGGACTTTGGGTATAGGCCAGCACTGTCCAATCAAGCGGCCCCAGACTCCAAAGCCACTCCAGACTGCACCAAAGCGCGGTACCCAGCAGCACTCGACGGCAAGCTGTCCAGAGAGGAGGAGTCTGTGTTCTATGGGTGAGACGCTCAGCCCACAGCATCAGCAATGACCAGAGGGCAACAAGCACCGCGCCCCAAAGAGTGATAAAGCCCCAACAGAAGAGGACGATCGCCACACTTGCCAGCCACGGTACGCCCAGCCAGGTCAGCGGATGCAGCCCCCTAATCCAGGAAAGCGCCAGTCCGTGGTAGCCAAATCCCCACGCAAGGCTGAGCCAAACGACCAGCGGCAAACGGCAAGCGGAATCCTTTGAACGCGCTAGGGGCATACTTTGAGTGGTCGAACGCTCACCCTTGAAAAGCATGAGCCACAGAGGAACCAGTGCAACCCATGCCAATGGAAAGAGATTAAGCGGGGCGGGAGCTAACCCCATTAAAAGACCGCTGCCAAACGCGATCGCCACAAACAGCAGGCGGCTTAGGCGTAAGGGACGATTGCCCTGTAATGCGTGCCAAAGCTTGATCATGCTACGTCAACTTCATGTACTGCCGCCTACACCCTACACCTCATACCCTACACCCCTACCAAATTAGAATCGCTTAAGTTGAATTGCTAATTGCCAGCGATCGCGCCATAGATTTGGAATTCATGCCCTAGAATAGAAAAGCTGTCAAATTAATCCATCCACTGTCATGGCTGTTCCTAAGAAGAAAACCTCCAGCTCTAAGCGCGATCAGCGCAAGGCAACCTGGAAGCGTAAGGCAAACCTGCAAGCACAACGCGCGCTGTCGATCGGCAAATCGATCTTGACGGGTCGTGCTGAAGGGTTTATCTACCCACAAGCAGATGCTGAAGAAGACGAAGAGTCGTAACCTGACGCAACACTCGTAAAACGCCATGCTTGGAAAGTTTTTTCAGAAACCAGACCCGGAATTACAAGACCGTGTACCTCCAGGACAGCATCTTGCGAAAGGTTTTCCAGTGTTAACCTATGGCGATACCCCGATCGTTCAGGTGCAAAGCTGGCAACTTCGTGTTTGGGGGCTGGCGAAGGAAGCCGCCTTTAGCTGGGAAGACCTCATGGCAATGCCGCAGAGCAACTTCACAGCCGATTTCCATTGCGTTACCACCTGGTCAAAGCTAGATGTACAGTGGACAGGCATCAAGGTAACTGACTTTATGCGCCATGTGGAGTTAGCTCCTAATGCGGTGCACTTGATGGAGCATTGCTACGGCGGCTATACGACGAACCTTGCGATCGATGACTTCCTGCGTGAGGAAAACTTCTTCGCGCACACGTTATTTGGCGAACCGCTTCCCGCTGACCACGGTGGCCCCCTGCGATTGGTCGTGCCGCATCTTTATGCATGGAAAAGTGCGAAGTGGCTCAATGGCCTGGAGTTTCTCGATCGTGAAGCGTTGGGCTTTTGGGAGCGCAATGGTTATCATCGCCGTGGTGAACCCTGGGCCGAAGAACGCTACAGCTAATTGTTGTTGTCAGTTTTTGTGAAGAGTAGCCAGCCTTTTGTAGAGGCTAGAACTTAGAAGTTTGGAGGCATGTGTGTGAGTGAGGATGGAATGAAATCCAGACGAGATTTCATCAATTCTTTGAATGCAGTTCCAGCGCCTGAAGCATTAAAAGAGCTAGTCAGTGAAAAAGATGCTTCAAATGCTGAGGCTATCTATAACGGCATTGCTAGGTCTATGCGGGAAAATCCAGGGATGTTTTCTTCAGAAAATAGCGTTGATGTATCCGCATATTTCCATACACCCAAAGAAGAAGTTTTCAGGCTTGTGTCTGAAGCGTTTGCTAAGTATGGTTGGTCACTGGTCGTTGAAGAAGACCATTATTTTATCAAGGCTGTATAGGCGTACAAGCTAGATCGAGCAGCGTTAGCCTCGCGCTCATTCAACCAAATTCTTCAGTGTGCAGATTTCGCGCAACTCAAAAGCATATGGCTTATGACTGTAGCGCTTATGACTGTAGCGGTAGACAGACAGTAAACAAGCTGCCTTTACCAACATCCGATTTGACCGTGATCTCACCGTGGTGCGCTTCCACAATTTGACGCGATAAGTGAAGCCCTAAACCGCTGCCAGACCGTCTGTGGCTACCTGTAATAAAGCTTTCAAAGAGTTTGGGCTGATCGGCGATCGCAATCCCAGGGCCAGTGTCTTCAACCTCCAGTACGATTGCGTTGGAGATGGACTTGCTGCTGTTAACAGAGAGGCGCACTGTCACAGAGCCAATATCGGTAAATTTGAGTGCGTTTCCAAGCAGGTTAGTAATCACGCGTCGTAGCTCGATGCGATCGCCCATCACAGTTCCCAACACCTGCTGCCTCTGTAACACTGTCTGATCGAGTGTCAGCGTCAAGTTTTTTTCGATCGCCAATGGCTGTAACTCAGCAATCACGGTTTCAACCAGCTCTGGCAGATTGACTGCCGTAAAATTAAGCGTTTTGCGCCCAGCTTCGTAACGATAGACCTCCAGCAGCAGGTTGACCATTGTCAGCAAATTTTGATTGCTGCGGATCATCGTGTTGATGGCCTCACCCATTGCTGCTGGTGGTTCGCCTAAGGCACCCTGCTGGAAGAGCGTTAACATGCGATCGGCAGCGACAAGGGGAGTGCGTAAATCATGCGTCAGGCGAGAAACAAAATCTTCGCGCTGACGGGCAATCAAATCCCGCTCATCAACACTGTGCTTAAGTCGCAGCAGCGATCGCACCCGTGCGACTAACTCATCAAATTCAATCGGTTTACGAATAAATTCATCTGCGCCAATATCTAAACCGCGTACAACGCTGGGTTGATCATGAGCTGTGATCAACAAGATGGGTAGAAACGGTAAACCCGTATGTTGGCGAATGCGTCGTGTTACTTCATACCCATCCATACCAGGCATCATCACATCTAGCAACAACAAATCGGGCGGGGTTGCTTCAATATAACTAAGGGCGGCAGTGCCACTGTTAGCGATATCGATGTGATAGCCTTCTTGCTGCAATAAAGTTTGAATCAAAAAGCAGTTGTCAGGTAGATCATCCACAACCAAGATGCGATCGACTCTAGTCGGTCGAGTCAATGGTGTCTGGCTCATATTGGTCGGTTGGGGTGAAAGGGAGAGACTCATTGGTACAACGTGAACTGGTGGTCAAGAGCAGACAAGCGTTAAGCAAAGAACCCCAGACAAGGCTTAGGCCAGCGTCAATTTTTGTTAACTCGCTGGATGAGCACTGACGTGCAATTTTATACGTTGGTATTCTCATCTGCTTCTTTCTTAAGAGAGATTTCGGGGCTATCAGGCATGAAATGATGCTTTAGATCTACCTCGCATCACCTGTTGCCCAATCAGAAATCCCGCTAAGATAAGAGTGTTGTTTTCTATTGACAGCATTTGACGAGTGCCTGTTAAAATTGGCAACCTGGTAGTAGCCCAGCAACCGCTAGACGTGAGGTAGCGCTTACGGAAACAGATAAGGACAGCGACTGCTTACACGCCAGGGTAGATGTGGCACCGTCTAGCAGACTTCAACCATTTGTGCCCTTCATGCCTCTGGCAGACGTGCCTCTATCAGAGGGGGCTACCCAACAACTGCCACCCGCTGCTCTGGCGTATTTAGGAGATGCTGTTTACGAACTCTATGTACGTCGTTGGTATCTGTTGCCTCCTCAACGGCTCCAGTCTTACCACAATCAGGTTGTAGCTCAAGTGAGGGCAGAACAACAAGCTAAGCATCTAAGATCGCTGATGCCATTGTTGACCGACTCAGAACTAGATCTGGTCAAGCGGGGGCGTAACGCTGCGACCAGACACCCCAAGCGAGTTGATCCCAGGCTCTATCAGCAAGCAACCAGTCTGGAAACGCTGATCGGCTATCTCTATCTCACAGATCCGCAACGGCTGGTGCAACTGTTAGCCAACCTTGAGCTTGGCTCGTCCGACTAGCGCCTTAAGATTTCACCCTGCGTTTTTCTTGAGTTACGCTCAAAGCTGCTTGAGTCTCCGCTTAGAATTTTTGAGCTTTTTATTCGCATTACTTCCGTAACATCATGGCTGCCAAAAGACATCACGACGATCCCCAAGAGCGCGCCTTGCCCATCCGTGCTGCGAAAGCCCGCATCAAACCAGCAACCGCAAAAGGGCGATCTCAGCCTGTGAAAGCTGGCAAACCACGGCTGTCACGCGAAGCAAGTATTGACTTTCATGTGGACAAACCACGTCCAGCCCGTAAAGCAAGCGGTGACGCTAGGGCTTCTGAATTTAAATCTGAGCGGGATACGTCCAAACCAAGGATTAGGAGACGCCATGGCGATCGACCTACAGGCGATCGCACCAACGGCGCGTCAAACTCCTCGCGTGAACCGAGAGCTGACTGGAAAGCCGATCGCATCCGCCCCTCTAGAGATGGCGATACAGTACAACCAAGGCGACGGTCAGGGCATGCTTCTCGGCATGAAGGGCATGCCCCTCGACATGAACGCCCGTCTCAATCACGCTCTCAGCGATCCCTGCCACCTGTAGCATCACGCCCACCAGCAGACGTTAGCGCTGATCTCGCTAATGCAGCGCCAACATCTTTTGAAGAAGCTGATTTAATTTATGGACGTCATCCTGTTTTAGCGGCACTGGAAAGCCAGCGATCGCTCAACCGCATCTGGATCACCGCCAAGCTCCGTTATGACCACCGCTTTCACGATTTGCTCGGTCAAGCCAAAGCAAATGGTACCGTCGTTGATGAAGTTGAACCACAGCGATTAGACCAATTGACCTTTCGAGCAAACCATCAGGGTGTGGTAGCTCAGGTTGCACCCCACGCCTACATGGAACTGACCGATTTGATTGAGCAGGCAAAAGCGACCTCTGATCAACCTGTGCTAGTCGTAGCAGACAGCATTACTGATCCCCATAATTTGGGTGCCATCATTCGCACTGCCGAAGCCCTTGGTGCGCAAGGCTTAGTGATCCCTCAGCGCCGTGCTGTTGGAGTCACATCCACGGTTGTCAAAGTTGCTGCCGGAGCGCTAGAAACGTTCTCTGTAGCAAGGGTGGTCAATCTGGGCCGCGCCTTGGAAGAGCTCAAGAGTGCCGGGTTTTGGATCTACGGTACCGCAAGCAACGGCAGCCAGGCGCTACATACAGTGCAGTTTTCAGGACCTGTCGTGCTAGTGGTGGGAGCAGAGGGCGACGGACTCAGTGTGCTGACCCAGCGTGCTTGCGATAGCCTAGTTTCCATTCCTTTAAGCGGCCACACCCCTAGCTTGAACGCCTCTGTCGCGACAGGAATGGCATTGTATGAAATCTTCCGCCAGCGCTGGTCGAATACGTTGCATCTGGATAAAGTGGAAAAGGCAATGCGGTTGAAAAAGTAAGCCGCAAGTAGTATACAAAGTGTAAAGAACCTATTGCGACAGCAGTCACATGATGCCGCCGCGTTCTCTTGATCAACCATTGGTAAATCAGCAGAGACCTGAATGAAAGACCTTTTGACAAATCTGCTCAATCTGTTTGGGCTTGCTTGGTGGGTTGAAGTGGTCACGGAAACACCTGTATGTACCTATTACTTCGGGCCATTTCTCAGCGCGAAAGCTGCTGCCGCTTCTAAGAGTGGCTATGTGGAAGATTTGGAGCAAGAGGGCGCTCAGGGCATTAGAGCCACGCTAAAACGGTTGAAGCCTACCAAACTGACCGTGGGTGATGACCTGGGGGAGAAGTCTAGCCAGGGAGTTGCACACACGCTGCGTGGGCAGTTTCAGTAACCTTCTGGCTTTGGCTCTTTTGGCTTTTCCTTTGGCTTCTCAGGGCACGATCGCAACCAGCTACAGGTCATCTGTAACGAATGCAATCGTTTCCACTAGCAACCAGCCACCAGCCATGTTGACGGTGCCTGATACAGCTAGCCATTGCTCCAGGGCTATAGTCGTTAGCTGCTGATTGATGTTGGCATCAAGCGTCACCAGCTTCAACGTTAAGCCGTTCAGCTCTGGCGGCTCCAGAACTAGCATGGTGTAGTTCTGGTTGCCGTTGCGTTGAAAGCTGCCGAGTGCTTCTTGTACGGCAGCTAACGTCAGGGACGGCACCAGTGTAGACAGTGGTTTGGTGCCCTGTTTGGGTGCCGCTCGTTTGAGTGGAACATTGCCATCAGCAGGGTACGCGTCTGGGTGGTCTAGATAGTAACGCTGCCAGTAGAGCCAGTCGGGATCATTAAAGGGTAAGTTTAGCAGCGGGATGACTGCGGCAGGCGCGATCGCATCGCTCAACAGAGCCTCCTGGAGCGATCGCACCTTCAACTCTCGCGGTTGGCATCCCTGTTCAACGCAAAGTGCTGCTGCCATTCCTGCTGCCTGCCCGATCCCCAGGACAAGAGGCTGCAAGCGCGTGGCTCCATTCGCCATGTGGGATACCGAAATATTTTTTTCGCATACCAAGAACCCATCTGTGCTGACCGATACCAGCGATCGGTAAGGAATGGTAAAGGGTGTACCTGTCCAGCGTCCGCCCCAACGCATCGACTTCGGTTTGAGCGTGATGTCGCCGTTGGGGTAATGATGATCATTGGCGTAATTGCCGATCGCGATCGCATCACAGACATTCTCCGCCTGCGTGCAGCCCTGTGCCGAAACGACGATCGGTAGCGACGCAACGCACCCATGACTTATCGGAAGAATATCCTGCTCCCGCACGGTTGTTAAGCCCTGTAACCGCCGACTTTCCCGATAGTATGGGTGCAGCGCATACGCCCCACCGCCCAAATTTTCCCTGTCCCCCACCCCCTGTCCCCTGTCCTCTAGCGGAAAAATCTCCGCTGCTAACCCATACCGACAACCCAGTTGCCTCTGAATAAAGCGGGCAAAACTTTGCGTATGCCACCGCGCTTCTTGCAAAAATTCTCCCCGTTTCTCAGCAGACAAAAGGCGATTAACCCCTTCACCATAGTCATTGCCATAAATCGGCCAGTTGATCATGAAGCGGTTTCCGGGCAATCGTCCGTAATTGAGAAAGCGATCGCCCCCATAGTTGCCCCAGGCTCCCAGAAAGCGATCGGGATCATCGTTGGGTGGCGCAGGGATCTCAGGCGCGGTTTCGCCCTCACCGTAGTCCTGCATGACAACCACCCAGGTAGGAGCCTGCACTGGATACTGCTGCGTCAGTTGGTTAGGACTGATAGGTGCGCTCGGTTCACCAAACTCTGACTGGAACTCCCAACCCCAACGGTGCGGTATATCACCGATCGCCAGCACCTCGCCCAATTCTGTGCCGTCGATCGTCACCTGGGCGTGGATCGTAAACTCCTGAAAACGGACTCCAGTAATGTGATTCCCCTCCCGAAGTACTGCTTCTGGCGTTTGTCCAGCAATCCACTGAAGATTGGGCAATGCTGCCACCCAATCGGCAAAAATCTGAGCGCCAACCCGTGGATCGTAGGTGAAGAAGCTAACCCACCCGTGATCTAACCCTTCTGGCTGTCGCTGCCTGAGTTCGTGCAGAAAGGCTCCCCAAAGTCCCGTTTGCAAGGCAAGTAACTCATTGCCATCGGGGGCAGCTACACCTGCACTGGTCAACATGCCGCCCAACCAGCTAAATTCGCTTACCAGGATCGTTTTTGCTCCCCGTCGAGCAGCTTGAATGGCGGCAGCAGTCCCCCCGGTTCCTCCACCCACGACTAAAACATCGGCTCTTAGTTCTTGCATGACATGTCACCATAAAATTCTCAAGCGAAAAACATACTCATTCGCTGTCGTAAGAAACAGGGTAGCGGTTCGTCAGTGGCGATCGCGCAAAATTTCGGTCATCCCGCCGCCATAATGGGAATAGCTCATCAGAATCAACGTTGTGAGACAAAACCAATGGTGTTCACTGCTCAACAGCTAGAAGCTATGATGCCCGATGCTACCCAGCTTTTGAGCGATGAGCCAGAGATGGAAAGTTCCCTTCACTATGCTCAACTGGCACTCCTGGTTGCCTGTTTGGAATGGCTTTGGCGCAACCAACCAGATTTTTTTATTGGCGCTAATCTCACCATTTACTTCAGCCGTCAGCAACTCCGCAACCGGGATTTTCGCGGCCCCGACTTTTTCCTCGTCAAGCGCACTGAGGCGCGATCGCGTAACGCCTGGGTTGTTTGGGAGGAAGATGGACGCTATCCCGATTTGATCATTGAACTGCTGTCAACGTTCACCGCCAAGGTCGATCACACCCTCAAGAAAGACCTGTATCAAAATCGTTTTCGGACACCAGAATATTTTTGGTTTTCGCCAGAAACGCTCGAATTTCAGGGCTTTCGGCTAGTCGGGCACGAGTATGAAGCGATCAACCCCAACGAGCATGGCTAGCGCTGGAGTGAAGAACTTGAACTGTATCTTGGTGTAGAGGCTAGTCAGTTGCGCTATTTCAATGCTCAGGGCGAGAAAATACCGACTCTGGCAGAAGCGATCGCGCAGTCGATGGTAGAAACAGAACAGGCAGCAGCACAGGCAGTAGCAGCAGCAACACAGCAATTTGAGCAAGAACGCTAGACGCTAGCACAAACCGAGCGCAGCTTAAACAGGAAAAATTACAACGCTTTGAAGCTCAGCAGCGCGCGGAACAGTTGGCGATCCGTTTGAGAGCAGTGGGCATTGATCCCGACTGAAGCTGGGTTGAGGGCAATGGCTCTATTTTTCCTGCCCGATCGCTTCATCAATGGCGGCACTTTTCATGGCTGCTGCTGGGAGTGTTGGATTTGCCCCAGCGCTCAGGTGATTGCCCTGCGGTTCTACACCAAGGCCCTTTACCTGATGCATCAGGCTTGCCATTTCTAAAGCACTCATGGCGTAGTTCCAACCCAAGTTGCTTTTAATGCCTGCTCGTTCCAGCGCTTGCTGCATCGTGTCTGTGGTGAGCACACCAAAAATTACAGGCACTCCTGTTTGAAAACCAGTGGCCGCAATGCCCTTGGAGACCTCTGCCGCCACGTAGTCAAAATGAGGCGTTTGGCCTTTAATGATGGCACCCAGGCAGATGATTGCATCGTAACGGTTTGTCAGAGCGAGTTGCCGAGCAACCAGGGGCACCTCGAAACTACCCGGCACCCAGGCATAATCAACCTGTGTTCCATTGGGATCGGTATTTACCCCGTGACGCTTAAGACAATCCTGGCAACCTTCTAAAAGCTTTGTGGTGACCAGATCATTAAACCGACCAATCACGATCGCAAACCGCATCTGGTCTGTTTGAGTGAACGTTCCTTCAAAAACTGCCATGTGCTTCTAAATTTAAAGACCTTCCCCACCAGCTCAGGACTTATGGAATGAACGTCTTTTGCTGATGGGGCATACGATGATCTTAAGCGAGTGTTCTTATCGCGGCGTAATCTGTAGACTAGAGACGACTAAACAACCAGGTAATTCAGTCCTCCTACCAGCAGAACCAGCACTGTCCACACAACCGAACCGAGAAAGATAAGACGTCTGGACTGATCCCAGTTTTGTGGTGTTGCGAGAGCGACAGGCGCACCAACAACCATCACAAACGACAAAATCACTAGAGCCGCCAGGGAAATCTGAAAGACGATGGTCATAATTTCCGCTTCTCCAATACAGCGATAGATTAGGCATAGGGACGTCAATGCGGACGATCGCATGCAGCCCCAATTAGTAAGCTATCAGAAAACTGTACCGATCTCATGGAGGGATTTGGGATTACAGTCGGAGGCAGAGGGTAGAAGGTAAAGGGTAAAAGGCAAAAGAAGTTGTTTTTTAGTTGTTGGTTGTTAGAAGCAAGCTGGACAGTTGAGTGTTGAAAGCTGTAGCTTGCTTCTGCTTTACGGTCGGCTGACGGCTGATAGCTAGTGGCTATTAATCGCTCGCTCTTTAACTCAAAACTTCAACACTGACCGCTGATCGCTCTTTAACTCAAAACTCAAAACCATCCCTCGTCCTTTCTTCCCCTAATGGATCTCATCCTCTGTCACACCACTGCTGATTTTGACACATTGGGCGCTGCTGTCGGGCTGACGCGGTTACAGCCAGGGTCTCGTATTGTGCTGGCAGGTGGGGCGCATGCAGCCGTGCGCGATTTTTTGGCGCTGCATCGAGATGAGTATGCCCTGATCGAGCGTCGATCGGTCAATGCGGACCAAATTCAGGCGATCGCCGTGGTCGATACTCAATTTCGCGATCGGTTAGGCAAGGTAGCGGAGTGGCTCAATTTGCCTGATGTCGAAATTTCGGTTTACGACCATCACCTTGGCGTAGAGTCGGACATTCAACCAGCCAAACGCCAGATAGAAGCGGTTGGAGCAACCACAACTCTGATTGTAGAGCAGCTTCAGGCGCAACAGGTAACGCTCACGATCGCCGAAGCAACGGTGATGGCATTGGGCATTCATGTGGATACCG
This sequence comes from Stenomitos rutilans, assembly GCF_059505485.1. NCBI lineage: Bacteria > Bacillati > Cyanobacteriota > Cyanophyceae > Leptolyngbyales > Leptolyngbyaceae > Stenomitos > Stenomitos rutilans. Next base: position 18,438 of record NZ_JCACKR010000087.1, on the reverse strand, counting down.
GCTCGCTGACGTTTGACCAGACAACCGCACGAGATGCCATCGCGTTGGCATGGCTGATGGAGCAAGGAGCCAGCCTGCGAACGATCGCCCATTATGCCGATCCGGGGCTTCCGGCTGAGTTACAACCGTTGCTGACAACGGCGCTCAACACGGTACAAACAGAGACCGTATACGGCAAAGCGATCAGTTGGGTGATGCTGACGCTAGATCGTTTTGTTCCAGCCTTATCTAGTCTGGCATCGCACCTGATGAGTCTGACAGATAGTGATGCATTGCTGCTGGCAGCCTACTATTGCAAAAATGTGGCCTGTCGAACGAGCGAGGATGACAGCGACGATCGCGCACTGACTGTTATTGGGCGATCGCGCATTGATGGCACCGATTTAAACGTTCTGTTTAGTGCGATCGGCGGTGGTGGACATCCCTTAGCCGCTTCCGTGAATCTCCATGCCGTTGATCCACAAGAAACTCTTGCTCAACTGATGGCTCAATTTAAAGCGCAAATTCCTCAACCACCCGCCGCGAGAGATCTAATGTCATCGCCTGTCCGCACCATTCGTCCTGAGACTACGATCGAAGAGGCGCAGCGGTTGCTCTTACGTTATGGGCACTCCGGCTTATCGGTGGTCGAAACCAATGGTCAGCTCGTTGGCATGATTTCACGCCGTGACCTGGATCTTGCATTCCATCATGGTTTTAACCACGCCCCCGTCAAGGGTTACATGACCACTAACCTCAAAACCATTACGCCTGACACCTCGCTACCTGAAATTGAGTCGTTGATGGTGACCTATGACATTGGTCGGTTACCAGTTTTAGATCAGGATCAGTTGGTGGGAATTGTGACCCGCACAGATGTGCTACGCCACTTGCATCAGGCCGCGAGGCGAGAGAGGGCAGAAGATAGGGGGCAGGGGGTAGGGGGTAGGGGAGAGCAGGGCTTGACTCCTCACTCTTCATTTCTCACTCCTCATTCTTTACTCCTGACTACTCTGCGGCAGTGTCTTACTTCTGAACTCTGGCAAGTCTTAGCGGCAGCGGCAGAAGAAGCCGAACAACGGGGATGGCATCTATATCTTGTAGGGGGAGCCGTGCGAGATCTGTTGCTGGCGATCGCGGCGGGAACGGCAACCACAGGCACGCTCCTGTTAGAAGATGTGGATCTAGTCGTAGATGGGTTTCACCGAGCAGCCGATGTTGGAGCGGGAGTTGAAATGGCGCGATCGCTTCAAACCCTCTATTCCAGGGCACGTCTGGAAGTTCACGGTAAATTTCAGACGGCTGCCTTACTGTGGCACAATGATCCGATGCTGAAATCCCTCTGGGTTGATTTTGCGACAGCTCGCACAGAGTTCTATCCCTACCCAGCCGCCAATCCGGAGGTAGAAGCCAGTTCAATTCGGCAAGATCTTTACCGCCGCGATTTTACGATGAACGCGATGGCAATTCGCTTAACCAACCCCCATGCAGGCGAACTGCTCGATTTTTTTGGTGGGACATTTGATCTGCAAGCAAAACAGATCCGCGTCCTCCATGCCAACAGTTTTATTGAAGATCCCACACGGATCTACCGAGCTGTGCGCTTTGCCGTGCGCTTGAGCTTCCAATTAGACGGTCAAACAGAAGGATACATCCGGTACGCGATCGCTAGTGGCGTTTACGCTCAAGCGTATCAAAACCACGATCGTTCCCTGAGCAAATCACCCATCACTGCCCCTGCCTTGCAAACGCGCCTCAAAGCGGAACTAAAGTATATTCTTCAATCGCTTTACTGGAAGCCTGCGCTGCAGTACCTGGCTGATCTGGGTGCGCTGCAATGCATCCATCCAACCTTATCGATGGATACAACCTTATGGCGGCAACTGCTATTGGTCGATCGAGTGTTGAGGAGGCAGAAGTCAGCGGTCAGCGGTCAGCGGTCAGCAGTGTCCCAACATTTAATTCTTTATCCTTTATCCTTTCCTCTTCCACCATCCTGGCTCATCTTGCTCGAAGTTCTGCTTGCTCACCTTGCAGCCGAATATCGGGGGTTAGTAGCAGAAAAGCTACAGCTACCCACTGACAGCATTGAGCGCTTGCAGCAGTTAGAAGCAGCTCAAGCTCGTTTAGTGGCAGTCCTACCAACCTGTCATCGCTCCAGTGAGTTGATCCAGTTGCTGAGGCCGTATGATCGACTGCTCTTAGCATTGATTGCTGTACGCGACGTGCGATCGACCCCGCAAACCAGTCGAGGAGACTCCCCCCGCCACAAAATTTGGCAGTATCTCACTCGTTGGAGCACCCTCCAACCACTTTTAGATGGAAACGATCTCAAGGCAATGGGGTATAAACCTGGTCCACAGTTCAAAGCGATTTTAGATGCCCTCTTAGCTGCGACCGCAGACGGCATCATTCACACCCGTACTGAAGCGAAACAGTTTGTAGAAGCACAATTCTCTCCAACAAATGGAAGGGAGTGAACCGTTGGTTGAACCCAGTGTTCAGTCATCAGCCATCAGTCTCAGTATCCCGACCCACTTCCCCTGCTCCCACTGCTTCCCTTGCTCCTCTGCTCCCCCTGTCTTCTGCCCTCTGCCCTCTGCTTCTTCCCCTCATTCTCCACTCAAACTAGCCTTCGGGTACGTCGAGACGTTAGCATGGTCACGACCTCTGGAAGCGATCGCCCATGAACTTAACGGCTGGTACAGCGCTGCAACAGGGCAAGTATGTTCTTGGTAGTCCTCTGGCTCAAAGTGCTTTGGGGCTTACCTTTAAGGCAACTCAAGCGCGATCGCACCAGCCGATCGTGCTGCAAACACTACGAGTGCAACCGCAAACTGATGTTGCACATTTAAAGCGTCGGTTTATGGAGGAAGCGCAGCGGTTAGCGCAATGCCAGCACCCCGGCTTAGTGCGTGTAGTGGATGTGTTTGAGGAAGGTGGGCTACCGTTTGCCGTGATGGATGATGTTGTAGGGCAGACGCTAGCAGAATGGGTAAGATCGCGGGGGCCATTACCAGAAGCGGAGGCCGTACAATACATCCGTCAGGCTGGGTCGGCGCTAAGCGTCATGCATCGACAGGGGTTGTTGCATCGGGATGTGAAGCCAGAAAATTTGATACGCCCAAAAGGTGCATCGTTTGTCGTGCTAGTTGGTCTTGCGATCGCACACTATGCAGTGCTAGATGTACCAGACAGCGCCGGAACGGTGTCTCCTTACGCCGCACCGGAACTGCATCAACGACAGATTAAGCTTACGCCTGCAACAGATTTGTATGGACTGGCTGCAACGCTGTACTTTTTGATGACCGGGCAGGAACCGCTCGAAGCCTTACGTCGTGCACAAACCCCCTTACTGTCGCCGCGTCAATTACAGCCACAGTTGAGCAGCATGATCGAACACGCAATTCTCAGCGGTATGGCGCTCAACTCTCAGGAGAGACCACAAACCGTTGCAGACTGGTTTTCGCTCTTATCAAGTCATCATCATTTACCTGCAACTCAGGAAACATCGCACAGGGCAGATCAACCGCGTGCTGCGCTCGACCTGCCCAATCCAACGGCATCGTCGAATGGCTCTGGTCGCACGACTGCTCCTCCAGCACCACCCTTCATGCCGATAGCTTCAAGCCCTCCTACTGCATTCCCTCCGACCTTACCTACCCATGCTCTAGGAGGTCACAGCCCAGGCCCTCACGCGACTGTAGCACCAAGCCGTCCATCCATCCCCAGCCCTATAGTTGTCAAAAGCCGCTTTCCCAAAGCGCTACTGCTGGCTTCGGCCATTGCGATCGCGGCTGGTTCGGGGTTGGGGTTGGCATTGCGCTTGAGTGCAGCACATGGCATTGGTCCAACATTCTTTCAGACGCAGCAAGACTTTCCACCTGTGCAAAATTGGCCTTTACAAGCCGCTCCTGAGGCTCTATCGACAGCGCCACCTCTCCCGGAACCATTGCCCATTCGTAGCTTTGCACCTGCACCGTTGCCCAAGGTTAGATTTTCACCTAGCCCATTACCAGAACCTGTAACGCCTGAACCGTCACCCAGCGCGACGATCGAGTCCAGTCCTATACCGACTCCTAGCTCGTCGATCCCCAGCGTTCAGCCTTCGCCGTCACCCAGTCCTGTTCCCTCGACTGTCTTGCCACCACGACCAGCCCCTTCTGTACAAGCTCCTGCTAATTCTCAAGGCTTATAGCGGTTGTAGTCCTGAAGGCTCCTGGTTCTTGGCAAATGGGGAGAGAAGGAACACAGTTGATAGGCACCTTCTTGCCAGCGTTGTCTCATCCCCGGCTACCTTCCATCTCCAGTAAGATAGACTCAGCGCTGTTGGATAGGGTCGTTAGGCTAGACATGATTGAAACGTTGCAAACCCAGCTTTACGAGTTAGAACACTTTGCGAACACACTAGTGGGCGATCAACTGGCGCATCTGACGCCAGCCAGTGTGGGCATCATTTTCGTGGCAGGGCTGCTGACGAGCCTGACGCCCTGTATGCTGTCGATGCTGCCCATTACGATCGGCTATATCGGCGGCTACGAAACCCAAACGCGGCTACAAGCGGCAGCGCAATCTACCTGGTTTGCACTGGGACTGGCGACAACCCTGGCGGGGTTAGGCATTGTGGCAGCGGTCGTCGGTAAGATTTATGGTCAGATTGGGCTGGGATTGCCTATTTTGGTGAGCGCGATCGCCATTTTGATGGGTCTGAACTTGCTGGAGGCATTGCCCTTACGGCTACCCTCTTTTGGTGGTTTGGAATGGATTTCCAAGGATCTGCCACCCGGTGTACGCGCTTATTTGATTGGTCTGACCTTTGGCTTAGTTGCATCGCCATGTAGCACGCCCGTTTTGGCAAGCATCCTGGCGTGGATTTCTGCAACGAAAGATCCAGTCTTGGGCAGCGTGCTGCTGCTCTCATACACCGTTGGTTATGCGGCACCACTCGTGCTGGCAGGAACGTTCACAGCCTCGATCAAAAAACTGCTGGAGCTTCGTCGCTGGTCAGGTTGGATTACACCAGCCAGCGGCGTTTTGCTCGTAGGCTTCGGTGTCTTCTCTCTGCTTGCAAGAGTTCAGTTTTGAGTTTTGAATTTTAAGTTTTGAGTTAGATAGCTGCTCAAAACTCATCACTCAAAACTCATCACTCAAAACTAATAACGTGCTTCAAATGTTTGCAAATTCTTCGCTCTTCACGCGTCTATCTGGTTTAGGAACAGCTTCTCGAAGCTTCTTCAGGAGAGAACTGCTGCCTGTGTTGTCTGATTTGCGGTTGGCGATCGTCCTGTTGCTGGCGATCGCGCTGTTCAGCGTGATAGGGACGGTGGTGGAGCAAGGGCAATCGGCTGCGTTTTATGAAGCCAACTATCCAGAGCATCCGGCGCTGTTTGGGTTTCTTACCTGGAAAGTGTTGCTGATATTGGGGTTAGATCATGTCTATCGGACGTGGTGGTTTCTGGCATTGCTGATTTTGTTTGGGTCGAGCCTGACGGCCTGTACCTTTACGCGGCAGCTTCCGGCCTTGCGCTGGTTTTCGCGCACGTCGCGTAAGTTCTACAGTCAGCCGCGCCAGTTTCAGAAGTTTGCCCTCAGCGCCGAGTTTAAGCAAACGTCGTTAGATGACGTGTGGCCGCTGTTAGAGCAGAAACGGTATAAGCTGTTTCGCCAAGATGACGCGGTGTACGCTCGCAAAGGGATTGTGGGACGCATTGGGCCGATCGTTGTCCACGCGAGTATGCTGCTGATTTTGCTCGGCGCGATCGTCGGGGCGCTGATGGGGTTTGTGGGGCAAGAGATGGTGCCCAGTGGTCAGACGTTTCAGATCAAGAACATTGTGGATGCGGGGCCGTTTGCCGAATCGCAAATTCCCAAAGATTGGTCGGTGAAGGTGAACCGCTTTTGGATTGACTACACCCCGCAAGGCGCGATCGACCAGTTCTACTCCGATATGTCGGTGCTGGACAGCGAGGGAAGGGAAGTCCAACGCAAAACCATTCATGTGAATGAGCCGCTCCGTTATCACGGTGTCACGATGTACCAGGCAGATTGGGGCATTGCTGCGGTTCAGGTTCGCATCAACAACAGCCCCATTTTTCAGCTTCCAATGGCGCAACTGGATACAGGTGGCAAAGGTGGACGCATCTGGGGCACCTGGATTCCCACTAAGCCAGATTTGAGCGCAGGGGTCTCTCTTATCGCCAAAGATTTGCAGGGCATGCTGCTGGTCTATGACACCTCTGGTAAGCTGATTTCCACCGTTCGTGCTGGCATGTCTACCCCGGTGAATGGCGTGACGCTGGCAGTGAAAGAACTCATCGGTAGCACTGGACTGCAAATTAAAGCCGATCCCAGCATTCCGATCGTCTACGCTGGCTTTGGGCTACTCATGCTGGGCGTGATGATGAGCTACGTCTCCCACTCGCAAATCTGGGCACTTCAAAAAGATGGACACCTCTACATTGGCGGTCTCACCAATCGTGCTCAGGTTGCCTTTGAACGCGAAATGTTGGAGATTTTAGAACGGTTGGATACGCAAGAACAGGAAACGAATGCTGTCGTAACGGTGTGAGGCGATCGCTGAACAAGAAACTTGCAAACAATTGCGTTGTGTCAGATCCCCGACTTCTGATCTAAGGGCACTTAATCAGTCAAAATCTGTAAAGAAGTCGGGGATCTAGATTGTCAGCCCAAATTAGCCATGCCAAAAAGTTCTATGGCGCTCAGTTTGAGTCAAGAAGTGAAAGACCACCTAGACTTGGTGGCACCTGCAATGGTATTTTTTGCTTTGCCTGCGAGTCAGCAAATCGACGTATTACCGACGCTGGCAAAGGAACAAAAATATGATTTTTCGCAAGGTGATCTATTCACAAGTAACCCGCTTGAAGTGTTGTTAACTGCTTATACAAACTGTCTGAATAATCTCCTCAATTGGCTTGTAGTTATGGCAGATGAACCGAGAAGTCAGGAAGCCGAGATTTTGAACAGCCTCATTGAAGATCTCCTAAACACAGCCCATACAATTGTTGATGATTGTTTTGAAGAGATTGGTAATGTGGATAGTCTTGAATCTCCTGAATGGAGCAAACTTCGTCGGCTCTCCCAAGCGGTGCAACAGCAACTTCAAATTCGGCTAGAACTCAACACCGCAGCTATTAACAGTTTCATCAGTTATTGGCTTCATGCTTGAACAATTAAGTACCCGATCGCGTTCTAAACCTTTGACTAAACTGTAATGCCGTAAACCATGCGTCTCTACCAACCGCCATCATCGCTACAATCGGGTTACTCACTGCGAGTGATTGGCCCCAGTGGCACTTTGCGAGAATTTAAGTCCTTTCAGGATAGGGTTAAGATCTAGCGATCGTGCGGCGATCGGGTTGAACTCACTCCTGCCCAACTCAGAGCTAGCATAGTAAACTAGTTCTATGAGGAGCGACCATTCCAGGGAACGGGGTGATGAAGGAAGACCCGTTGGTTTAGCGTTTAATGATGCTCAACGAGCACGACAGGGGATGTCTTTATTCAGTTAGATGAACGCTCTGTATCATCTTTTTTTGGGTAGAAGCGCTGCACTGGGAAAACTTAGCGATTTACAACAAGCAGTTATTTTTGAGTCATCAGCATTGCTCTAGACATAGCTGATTGCAGGTAGGAGCGCCTCTCACCGATCAAATGCACCTTTGTCAACCGCCACCACCATTACAACCAGGTGACTTACTGCGAGTGATTGCCCCTAGCGGCACGTTGCGGGAGTCTGAGGCGTTTCAACGTGGAGTGGAGATCTGGCGATCGCGCGGCTACCGGGTTGAATTGACTCCGGGCTACGACGATCGCTGGGGCTATCTGGCAGGGAAGGATACCGATCGGCGCAAGCAGTTATTCACCGCACTCAACGATCCAGACTGTCGTGGCATTCTTTGTGCGCGGGGTGGCTATGGCGGTGCGCGGTTGCTCGAAGACTGGTCGTGGGCAGGGCATGATCCCAAATGGCTGATCGGCTTCTCGGATATTACCAGTCTGCTGATGAGCCTCAGTCTACAGAGCGTTTCAGGCGTTCATGCACCGCTGTTAACAACGCTGGCAGCAGAACCGGAGTGGTCAGTGCAACGGCTGTTTGCTTGGGTAGAAGGTCGATCGCTCCCGCCTCTAGAAGGAGTAGGTTGGGGCGGCGGACAAACAGCGGGAGTGCTGTTACCTCTCAATCTCACAGTGGCGACTAATCTTTTAGGAACGCCCGTACAACCTGACTTTGCCGACACGATTCTGGCGTTGGAAGACGTGGGAGAAGCGCCCTACCGCATCGATCGCATGTTGACCCAGTGGAGACTCTGCGGTGCGTTCAAGGAGGTAAAAGGCATTGCGATCGGTCGTTTCAGCCAGTGTGATCCGCCAGTTGATATTCCCAGTTTCACCGTGGAAGAGGTGCTACGCGATCGCCTGAGCGACTTGAATATTCCGATCGTGTCAGGACTGCCCTTTGGTCACGACGGAGCCAATGCAGCGCTCCCAGTCGGCATCATGGCGCAATTAGACGGCGATCGAGGGCTTTTAGGCATCGGCTAAACAGTTCTAACGGCTGACCGCTGACAGCCTCCAACCCCTTCCCCGACTGTAGTAGGCTCAGAGGCAAAGGTTCCTGGCTCAAATACCTAGCATACGCACCGCTGAGATACTGACGGTAAGTAGTCTGTTGGGCAACGTGGGTTTCAAAGAACGCCAGACTTAATGCACTCAGATATCCACGGGCGATCGACGGATCGGAACCTGCCAAACTTGAGGGAATCTTCAACACACCCGAATCATCTGGCGCACCGCCCAGCACGGAAAAATGGGTACCATGCGTGATGAGCACAAGGTAGCGATTGGGCGTTGTCAGCCAGGTAAAAGGGCGGATCTGCTCCAGCACGGCAGGCGTTACTGCATCATCGCTGCCTGCAACCAGCATCGTAGGCACCTGAATCTGGCTCAAACTAACCCGACCCAGTAGGCTACTGGTGATAGGGTTAACCGCCAGCACTGCCTTAATGCGGCTATCCTGCAAGCTTTCCGCTGTCGGTGGTAGGGTTAACGCCTGACATTGCACCAACAGGGCAAGGTTGAACGATCGTTCGCTTTGGCAATCCTGTTGGAGTTGCGCGACGTTAAGTGGTGCACCTGCTAATGCCAGTGCTGCATAGCCACCTTGAGAATGCCCCATCACGCCAACCTGTTGAAGATTGAGTGCTTGAAGAGCCGTATCGGTACGCGATCGATGTTCGAGTGCATCCAACAACCGTTTGACATCCAGCGGCTGGTTAACCAACTCAGCTACATCAGGCTCGGTTGCTCGTCCAGCCAGAAATTGTCGGTACCGTTGAGCGCTATTACCAGGGCTTTCGGGTACGGCAACCGCAAACCCATGTGATGCCAGATGGATGGCGAGATAGGCAAAGGTATTGCGATCGGACGCTGCACCATGTAGTAAGACGATCAGAGGAATCGATGTTTTGTCTCCAGCGTTTCGTTCTGGAAGATACAGATCGACGGGGACAGTGCGGGCTTGCTCGGTCAACTGAAACGTTTGTCGCCGCCAGCGGACTGAGCCTGGTTGTTGCAGTTTTGGGCGCTGGGCAAAGTCGATCGAGGGTTGGGCAGTTGCCTCTGCGATCGCGATTTGTTGAACGGCAGCGATCACCTGCTGCTGTTGCTGCATACCCATTGTGAATGTTCTTACCAGCGCCAGGCCCGCTTTGAGGTCAAGTCGCACACTGGGTGAAGGATAGTGGCGCAGCACATTCACAACCGTAACGCCTTGGGGATCGGCAGCGGCTAAGAGAAAGGCTGCCCGCAGCGCATAAAAGCCGTTTTGTCCAGCGTCGGTCTGCACGATCGTACCAGCCTGTTGCAGGATCGCCTCTCCCAACCGCGTGTAAGTGATTTGGGAGATGAGTACAGGGCTGACAGATGCCCGTTGCTGAAGCCACGATCGCAGTTGACCAACCTGCTGTGGGTTCGCACGCTTGGTATAAAACGCTAACTCGTCGTTAACTTTGCCCTGCCTGGCGTAAAGTTCCAACGAATCCACCGACAGCGAGAACTGAAGTGGCCCAAAGAACATAGTAATACGGTCAGCAGCCGTAGCGGGTAAGGCGGCGATCGCGCTGGAGATAACCCCAAAACTAAGCGATCGCGTCAGGTTCACCCAACTCCGCTGCGCGAAAAACGAACGCAGTAGTTGCTTCATGCCGTCGGATCAATCATTCTCACAATCCAGGAAACGATGGTTGAAACAATCGTTAATGCAACTGCCCCAATCAGCGCTGTCAGGAATCCCGCAATGTGAAAGCCTGGCGTAATCGCGGCAACCAGCCAAAACGTAAAGGCATTGATCACAAACAAAAATAAGCCCAGGGTCACAATCGTCAACGGTAGCGTGAGGATTGTCAAGATGGGTCGAACGATCGCATTGACTACACCCAAAACTACCGCCCCAATCAGCGCAGCAGTGAACGTGTCAATCTTAAAGCCCGGTACAAAGTGGGCTGTAATCACTAGCGATACAGCCGTTGCCAGCCAAGTCAAAATAAAATGCAGCATTGCTCTTAGTCAGAAGATATCTAGAAGAATGGCTGAGCCATTTGCCGAAAGCATAAATCAGCCTGTGTATTCACTATAGTCACCTTGGTAGGCCAGCCGTATCTCAGGGACAACTCAGAGGTAAATCAGGTGGCTGAAACACACTCTAGTGGTCTGTCAAGACTTATTTTGTGAGTTTCTCACTTACAAAATAACAACCTTCACTAAACCCAAAGCACAAAATCAAAACTGACGAACCACTAGGGCGCGTCATCAATTCTTTGGCAAAAACTTGTGGTATCAGCCTTGCCGCGCCCGTCCCAATAAATCAGCTAGGGGCTGTAAGCCTTGATTCTTAGGCAATGAGCCGACAATTGTTGACAGCCCTAGTATCAAGCATCTTGCACTCATCGCCTCACTGAGCGATCGCCCATCATGGAAACCTCTCTCGTTAGCCCTCTCCAATTCTGCCTCAAGCAAATCTTGCCCTTTGCCTTTAGCTTTTTGGATGATGCACTACTGCTGCTACTGCCCCGTCTCGGCTTGCATGTAGATGGACTACACTGGCTATCGCCTGTTCTCTTCAGCGGCACGCTCCTATACTGGTTGGGACAGTTTTGCTACTGTCACTACCGCACTTCACTCGTTCATTGAACGCACTAAAGTGCCTCAGTTTACAGGCTAAAACCGTCTTTTAAGCGTTTCAGTTTAGATAGAAGTTTGTCTTCAAATGAAACGCGAAGGTTTCCCGATCGTGTAATTTCCTCCTTAATAAAGGCTGGACTTCTAAAATTAATGCTTGGGATCAGAAAAATTAAAGATGTGTAATGGGAAAAACCAGACCACCACGGTTGCCACGCATTAATGTGGTAATTAAATTCTGAATGCTGGAGAAGCTGCATGTCGATCGCGACAGGTAACGCATTCCCATAAGCGCCATGTTGCGGCACGTGGGAAAACATTATGCAGTGATAACGATCGGCTAACTCACATTTCAGCTCGTAGGAGTCACTCATCACCACGATCGGGAATGTTGAGCGAGGAAGAATCTTTTTTTCAATGATTTGAAACACGCGCTGCTTTAACGCATCGTCAACAGCCCCATCTGCTTTACCAATAAATTGATCGCCAGCCCGAATACTCAACACTTCATATTCAGGCTTTGTCAGCTTCTCAGCAATTGATCGTGTGACACTCTCATTAAAACAGTAAAACTTCTTTGCAAACGCGCGCGTTGCCGCTGGAAGGGATGTTCTGTTCCAATCACCCAGATTGGTACACAGATAAAGCTCCTCTTCCTGGGAGTTCAAAAACCGATCAACTTGGGCATACATCTCTTGGTGTTCATGCGTCTCAAAAAATTCTTGAGCCGTTGCAATGTTATGCGCTTCACCCAGATGAAAAAACGATGGGTCAAACTCAATGAGAGTAGAAAAATCTGTTTGGCTTACATCGACTCTAAGTTCGCATCCAGTGGCTTCTAATCGTTCAAATAAGTGGCAGGTACCTCTGATGAAATCACCCAATCCTGGTGGGTTGTGTTGCCATTGCTTGCCTGCTTTATACGTTTGAATAATCTTTTTCATCGCGGCACCTGTATACGTTACGGCAGAATTCAGGAGTCAAAAGTTAGGAATGACGAAGGCTAAATGTAAGGCTTTCAATCCCAAATCTGTACTTCATTTAGTTACAAATCGCTGTAAAACCTGCGATCGCAAAGCCTACAAGCCGCTCAGATTCTAGTCGCTCAAAGGATGGTCTTGCCGCCATCCACCACCAACGCGGCACCGTGCATCAAAGCAGGCGCGTCACTGGCAAGAAAGAGTGCCACTTGGGCAATCTCAGCGGGATCGCCCAGCCGTCCAATTGGCATGGTGGCAATGCCTTCTGCTTTGGCCTGAGCCGGATCAGCCGCTTGAGCGAATTCGCCTTGTAGCATGGGTGTTTCAATCGGCCCAGGACACAAAGCATTAATGCGAATATTCTCTTTAGCGTACTCCAATGCTAGGGCACGGGTGAACGATAGGACGGCTCCTTTGCTCGCACAGTAGGCCGCGTATAAGGGTTGAGCCACGATCGCCAGTTCTGATGCAGTGTTAATCACAACTCCACCACCCTGCTGCTGCATTTTTGGGATCGCCTGCTGGCAGAGGTAGAACACCGATTTGAAATTGACTGCCATCACGCGCTCTAGGGCTTCTGCATCCGTTTTCACAAATGGTTCAATGATGGCAATTCCCGCATTGTTATAAAGAATATCGATGCGTCCATAGGTATTACAGCAGTACGTGATCGCCTGCACACACGCCGCTTCCGTAGACAAGTCGGCAGCCAAAAAGTGAAATTGCCCCTCTGCCTGCAAGGTTGCTGCGAGTGCCTGCCCTGCCACCTCATTGCGATCGACTCCCAAAACCTGCGCGCCTTCTGCGGTAAACAACGCTGCCGCCGATCGCCCAATACCAGATGCAACGCCCGTTATTAATGCTACTTTGCCACTTAGCCGACTCATCGGTTACTTCCTTTATGACGTTTTTTATGACGTAGATATGGTTGGTGCTGAGGGAGGAAAGGGTGCTAGCTGAACATCCTATGCGGTCGATCGTGTAAAGTCCAATTAGATCGTTTAGGTGTGAGCATGAGTGCCTTGTTGATGAGTTCGTTGAGTTGGGTGGCTTACCAGGAGCGATTGCAGAAGGACGATCTGGTGCTGCTGCTGCCCTGTGGCGCGCTAGAGCAGCATGGCCCACATTTGCCGTTGGGAACGGATGCCTTGTTGAGTGGGGCGATCGCGCAAGCCGTAGCCGAGAGAATTAACGGGCTGGTGGCACCAACGCTGAGCTATGGCTACAAATCGCAGCCCAAATCGGGTGGCGGGCAGCATTTTCCGGGTACCACCAGCCTGGATGGACAAAGCTTGAGTCAGATGACGCGCGATGTCGTTCGTGAATTTGCCCGTCATGGGATCAAGAACTTGGTTGTGGTCGATGGACACTACGAAAATCAGTGGTTTTTGACGGAAGGGATTGATCTGGCGCTGCGGGAATTGGGAATCGCCAATCCCCTCCGTATCATGCGCCTGGAATATTGGGACTTTTGCACCGAAGCCACGCTCAACCATGTCTTTCCTGATGGCTTTCCAGGATTTGCGCTGGAACACGCGGCTGTCATTGAAACCTCGCTCATGCTGCACTTCTACCCCGATTTGGTGGCGTTGGATCAGCTTCCTACCGATCCACCTGCCAACTTTCCACCCTATGATGTATACCCCACTCGCATAGAATGGATACCTCCATCGGGTGTTCTTTCCTCAGCCCAGGGAGCCACTGCTACAAAAGGTTTGTTGATGGCAGAGCAAATTACGGCTAGTATTGCAGCGGCGATTCAGCATGAGTTTGGTTGAGGCAGAGGGCAGAAGGTAAAAGGCAAAGGGTAAAAGGCAAAAGCAGTTGTTGGTTGTTAGCTTTTGGTTGTTAGAAAGAAGCTGATGGCTGATAGCTGATAGCTGACCGCTATTTCCTCAAAACTCTCTACTCCTTGGCTAAACTTTTCCTGTCTGCTGTATTGGTGGTTGCATTCTCCACTCGTTACAAATGTAAAAATTTTGCGTTAGCTACAAGGATGGCAGAATTGATGAATTTCTCTAAGTCACCCCGTTGGACTCGGCGGCAGGCGTTGTGGATGATGACTGGCGCGATCGCAGGTGCCAGTGTTCATGCGTGTGCGAAACCGTCCGAAGCACCCTCTGCTCAGTCATCGTCGTCTCCGGCAGCATCGACTGGAGCAGGAGCAGGAACGGCATCAATGGGCATTACCACCTGGATTGGCAACACTCCGCTGTATATTGCTCAGGAGAAAGGCTTTTTCAAAGATCTGGGGCTGGCCTTAACGATCAAGGTGTTTGATACGGTGGCTCAGGCATTTCCAGCCTTTACGTCTGGTCAGTTGGATGGGTTGGCACCTGTGACCTCTGAAGCAGTGACGTTGGCTTCCAAAGGGGTCGATTTTAAGGTTGTGACAGTGGAAGATACATCCGTTGGTGCCGATGTCATCCTGGCGCGCAACAGCATTAAGAGCATTAAGGATTTCAAGGGCAAAAAAATTGCGGTAGAGCTGGGAGGCATTGGTCATTTCTTCGTGCTGCAAATTTTGGCAGAGGCAGGGCTGACCGCAAAGGATGTCACCCTGGTCAACACACCGCCCGATGCTGCTGCTGCCGCGTTTCAGACGGGCAAAGTGGAAATTGCCTACTCTTACTCGCCGTTTAGCAATCAGGCGATCGCGGCTCAAAAAGATGGGCGCGTGATTTATAGCTCGAAGCAAATGCCTACGGCGATCGCAGACCTTTACATCTTCAGCACAAAATTTGTGCAAGCGAACCCCAAAACCATTGCGGCGTTTGTCGAAGGCAACCTTAAGGGCGTAGAGTTTCTGAAGACAAACCGCAAGGAAGGCTTAGAAATTGGTGCTGCTAAGCTCAAAATTAAGCCCGAAGAGTTGGATCAGCAGCTTAAAGGGATTCGCATTCCCGACAAGGCAACAAATGTGGCGATGTTGGGCGATGCGAACAGTGACCAATATTTGCTGAAGCCAATGACAAAACTGGCCTCTTTCTTGAAAGATCAGGGACAAATTCAAACGGTGCCTGATCTCACCAAAGTGCTGGAACCGCAGTATGTGACGGCGATGAAGTAAAGCCCAAATGATGTAGAGCGAATTACAGGCACGATCGCAGATGGCTAGCTTTGATCATTCATCATCCCTGGTGGCTGCTCCCCACCCTTTTCCGATCGACCTGAGCCAAACTGCTCTCCTGGTAGTTGATATGCAGAATGACTTCTGCCATCCAGAGGGATTCTGTGGTCATAATCTGGGGGCTGATTTGTCAGCAGTGAGCGCGATCGTCCCTCGCATTCAGGCAGTGATTGAGTGGTGTCGCAGTCGTAGCTTTTGGGTTGTCTACACCCGCGAAAGCCATCAGGCAGATTTAGGTGATCTTCCACCCAGCAAGCAACTCCGGTATAGCAATGCTGGTTATCCAGTCGGCACACCGGGAAACATGGGGCGGTTTCTTGTGCGAGGCGAACCTGGTACTGCCCTGCTGGATGCTTTCACACCGTTGGCGACGGAACTTCAACTGGACAAGCCTGCCCAATCCATCTTCATTGGTACAGATTTAGAGATTAAGTTGCGCGATCGCAGTATCACTCACCTCTTGCTGACAGGCGTCACGACCCAATGCTGCGTACTGGCAACCTACCGCCACGCCACCGACCTCGGTTTCTACTGTTTGCTGCTCGAAGACTGTTGTGCGGCTTTTAGCGACAGTGACCATCAAGCCGCGATCGAGGTTGTGCAAAGTGAAAACGGCGCGATCGGCTGGGTTGCCAACTCGGAAACGCTCTTTACCACTCCGTGGGGACGTTACATGTAACGTCCCTACAGAATGATTTTGGCTGCTTGCAGTGCCGTTATTTACCTGCGATCGCCACGACTTTCTCCGTTAGCACTTCTGGTTGATAGTCCGCTAGCTTCGCCATGATTTCATCGCGCACGATGGCGCGGTAATCGATGAAATGCTCCAGTAGCGCACAGTTGGTCAGGTAGTGCTTGAAGACACCGGGATTTTTTTGCAAGATCGCAAAGAACTGCTGCCAGAACTGAATGCGCGTGCTGCGTTGAATGCCTTGTCGCCAGCAGATGATGAGCATGGCGCGTAGATCAACCAGCCCTGGTAGCTTAAATTTCTTTTTGTTCGGGCTGGGCTGCATGTTTAGAAAGTGACGGTAAACGCGCGCCAGGTAGCGATCGGGTTCATACAGTTCCCAGAAGCAGCGGACGTATTCCTGGGCAATTTCTTCTAAGGGACGAGTGGGCACAAAATTCGTCAGCGTGGTCTGGTGAATGTTAGCTTCGCCATCGCCTGCCCGCAGTCGTCCTTCTTTTTCGAGCCGATGCCACAGTGCCGTGTTAGGCAACGCTTGCAGCATGCTGAAAAGTGCCTGGGGAATAGCCGTTGCTTCTACAAAATCGATGATGCGATCGCCCGCACCTGATTTCTCACCATCAAAGCCGATAATGAACCCAGCCATTACTCGCAGTCCAGTGCGATTAATCGTTTGCACCGCTTCCACTAGAGAGTTGCGAGTATTTTGGAACTTTTGCGTGAGGGATAAACTGTCCGTATCCGGCGTTTCAATGCCCAAAAAGACGGCGGTGAAGTTCGCTGCAATCATCAGATCAAGCAATTCCTGATCTTGCGCCAGATCGACGGATGCTTCGGTAGACAGGCTAAAGGGATAGCCGTGCGCCTTCATCCAGGGAGCCAGTTCCTTTAGCATCAGCTTCACGTTGCGCTTGTTGCCAATGAAGTTGTCGTCCACTACAAAAATGGTGCGTCGCCAGCCCAGATCGTAGAGCGCCTGTAGTTCTGCCAGCAGTTGAGCGGGTGTTTTTGTGCGAGGTTTGCGCCCATACAGCACGATGATGTCGCAAAATTCGCACTGGAACGGGCAGCCTCTCGAAAACTGCACCGACATATCGCCGTAGGCATCCAGTTCCAGCAAGTCGAACCGGGGGACGGGTGTATCAGTCACGGCAGGCTTTTCGCCGTTAGCTCGGAATACGCCGGAGGTTTCACCCCGTTCCAGTGCCTCTACCAGCATGGGTAAGGTAATTTCGCCTTCATCCAGCACTAAGAAGTCGGCTCCTGCTGCCTGCACGGCTTCTGGTACAGAGGTGACATAGGGGCCTCCTACCGCTACTCGCTTCCCTCGCCGCTTTGCTGATTCGATGAGATAAAGCATGTCTGGCTTTTGCACAATCATGCCGGAGATGATGATCAGATCGGCCCAGTACCAATCGGCCTCACTCTCGTACCGCACGTTGCGATCGACCAGACGAAATTCCCAGGCTTGAGGCAAAATTGCTGCTACAGTCGTCAAGCTCAGGGGTGGTAATGAAACCTTGCGTCCAACCAATTCGAGGGCTTTATCAAATGACCAGAACGACTTTGGAAAGAGCGGATAAAGAAGTAAAACGCGCATGTGTGATCCAAACCTACAGCTACGGTTATTGTTCGACTAATCAAAAAAACAATTGATTAGGGCAAGCCCGATTATCATCGGTTATTGAGGGTTTTCCGAAAACTTGCTGAGTTCTTCAGTATTCAAGCTCACATGATCGCTCTCTTGAGAGATGATACTCGCGCCTGTTTTGTTCCCAGGATGAATCAACTACCGCAGTTTCAATCCGCACAGCTCCCATGATTTCAGGGAAGATGTATCTGTCTCAAGACGACCAGGGTTAGCGTAGGGGTCGTGCAATTAACTGATTTGGAACGATCGACCCAGTGGTATAAATTCTTCCGTCTGCTGGTTTTTCAGCTTTGCTCGAATGTCCTCAAAGCGTCGAACAGTTTTCTCGGAGTACAGGCGATCGCCGCACTGCAAACAGACCTCAGCCTTTACGCTCACAATTGCCATGTGAATCTCACCGCGCAAAAGCTTCTGCATGTTCTTTTCGACTAATTCACCGCTGCAAAGAGGGCATTGATCAACATTCATCATTAGGCGTTACACAAAATCATCAGACGGCTGTGGAATGTTATCGCCATGTCCATACACCGTCTCAATCCACAGTTGTCGTGCTTCTTCAATATTTGCCATGATTTCATCGGGCGTTTCGCCCTGTGTGATGCATCCCGGTAAATCTTTGATCATCGCTACATAGCCACCTTCTGCCTCCGGGTAAATTGTAATTGGATAACGAAGGTTCAGGTAGTGGTCTAAAGCTTTACGGCTGGTCTGTTTGGTTTGCATACCTATTTCCCATCACGTTTGAGCTAAGTTACCTTAATAGGACTTACGCAGTTGGGGCGTAGAAAGGTGACATAAGACTTGAGGAAAT
>NZ_JCACKR010000086.1:0-2213 GCF_059505485.1 Stenomitos rutilans | reverse complement strand
CAGTCTAACTTCTTTCCCTCCTTTCTCCGGTCTTATTAAGTTCACGATCCTAAGGCTCTGGCAAACCATGCAGAAGCTGTTTATGCCCAGAAAAGTGAAGCAGAGCAGAAGCAGACAAGGCAGATTTTTTTGCAGTTGGTACAACTGGGTGAGGGAACGGAAGATACCCGTCGTATTGCCATCCGAACAAAGATAGGCAGCGATTGCTGGAACTTAATTACGCGCAAAGATGGGCTGACAGATCAACGTTTGGTTGTAACCGGACACAACGAGCAATCAGGAGAAGAAATAGCAGAGATCGTACATGAAGCCTTGATTCGAGAATGGCAGCAATTGCGCCGATGGATCAATGAAAATCGTGATTGTCTCCGGCAAAAATAAAAGATTGAAACAGCGGCGGATGAATGGCTCAAGAAAGAGAAACCAAAGGATTATCTGTTTCAGGGACGGCTGCTGAAGGATGCAGAGGCATTTCAGCATGAGCAGGTTGCAGAATTATCGCTATCTGACCTTGCTAAAGAGTTCATCCAGCGTAGTGCCCAGTATCGATGGAAAAATCGACGTAATCTTATTGGCTTTGGCTTGGTCATTCCGCTGGGCTTAGCCATCATTCTGGGAGTTGTGGCTGTAAGAGAAATCCGCGTCAGGCAACTCCGAGTTACTGTGGCGAATGCAAGGGGCACGGAACGACTATTAGCGCTTGAAGAGCTAACAAAATTAGGCGTGAATCTGTCCGATGTTAGTGTTCTCAGAGGCGTAGTTCTCTATAGTGCAAAGCTCAGCCACGCCAAACTACGTGATGCAGATTTGCGTGGCGCTAAACTGGGCGGCGCTGACCTCAGTAATGCGGATCTCTCAGGAGCAAATTTAAATGGAGCAGATCTCAGTGGTGTCGATTTCAGTAACGCTAATTTAGGTAACGCCAGCCTTGAAAAAGCTAACCTCAGTAACGCTAAGCTTACTAAAGCAAACCTGAGCAAAGCTGACCTTCAATCAGCGGATCTGAGCAAAGCCGATCTTCAATTAGCAGATCTGAGCTTCGTTGATAGTCTTCAATGGGCTAATCTTCAAGGAGCCGACCTGAGAGGTGCAAAGCTTAATAATGCACGGCTTACTAGAGCCAAGATATGGGATAGTAGTAACTTCTCAGATGCCAACTTGAGCAATGCTGATTTGTCTGAGGTAGATTTTGGCAGAGGAGTAAGCTTTGTCAATACTAATCTCAATGAGGCAAATCTTCGTAAAGCTAACTTACAGTATGTCGATCTCAGCAGCACAACTCTGACTGGCGCTAATTTTGAAAAGGCTCTCTATAGTAAAGAAACAAAGTTTCCCAAAAGTTTTGAATCCATCCTTCAAGGGATGTATCTGCTTGCCCCAGGTTCTAATCTTAGCAAAGCAAACCTCAGCCGTGCCAACTTAGAAAATATTGACCTTAGCAATGCTAACCTTAGCAATGCTAATCTGCAAGGAACTAACCTTTATGGTGCTAATCTCAGCAATGCAGATTTTTCCAACGCCGAACTAAGCTGTAATACAAAGTTTAAAGAGGAAACTATCAAAGACGCTCAAAATCTGGTTTTCCCAGCCTGCATAGTTGCCGTGCCGCCTGCAAAGTAGATTGCATCGACCTAATTCTCTAGTTCAATAATTTGGGACTGTAATGCATTGATCCGGTTTTGAAGGTTTGAGCGCTCATTTCCTAGGCTTTCTTGTAGTTTTTCTAGCTTTAGTACTTCTTCTACATTAGGGGAGTCTCTAGCTCCTGCGCTCAGCTCATTCAAGCTGATAAAGCATGAATTCAATGAAAACGCAACCTCATATCGTGTTGCTGCCCGGTTTCCTCTAAAAGTTTTATCTGGATACTCCCATTTACACCCGTAGTAGTCTACAAGAGCAGATAATGCTCTAAGTGACCAGCTTGATTGATTGACATCTGAAAGTTGCTTGACAGAAGTTACCTGTGCAACAGTATATTTCTGAAGCAGAGTTAAGATAAACACCAAGATAATGAATGCAAACAGCTTTTTCAGTAGCCTAGTCATAAGCTGAGACTTTTTTGACTTAGATCTTACAGTTATAGCGGTCGCCATAAAGCTTGCGGCATTGCATTTTCGCAAAAGAACGCTGCTGCTTAGTGAGTTTTAGAGTCCACCGCGGGAGCATGTCACCTTTGTAGCGAGTAGAAATACTTAAGAGGGCTAAGGTGCTGG
>NZ_JCACKR010000085.1:43298-62747 GCF_059505485.1 Stenomitos rutilans | reverse complement strand
GCTTGCCGTTGTGGATTCTGCCATTTTTGACGACGTTCTTTGAGTCGCAACTGGGACAGCAAGGGAGTGTCAAGGGCATGGCTACTTTAGAGGGCAACGTACTAGGTTTAACATTCCAGCCGCCAGCGCTTTACCCTGCTCAAGCTAGAGGTTAGCTATCCTTACACCTTTAGGACTACCCGATTTTTTACTAAGGTCCTAAAACCTGTTGAATCACAGTTCGTAATGGTTGCCAGACGACTTCGCCTCTAAAGTTTTCCCAAAAACTCGATGCCTTATTGTAGTAGAGCAGTCTCTGTTGACTCAGTTCGTACACTACAGGAATCTCGTACCACAGCAAGTCTACTCGGTGCCCAAAGGGGTTGGTTGTCTGGATTTCAACAGCCACTGTTTCCTCGACGTGATCGACCAGGGTGATCGCAAAACACAAATGAGTCGGCATCCGAAAGTTATAAAGCGCCTGACCCGCTGCCGCTGGGTTGACTCGTGCCCTTGCCCACTGTGAGGACTCATTGGAGAACGCTTTCAACCCCTTCATATTGATAAAAGCAAACTCAGAAAACAAAAAGAATGCCTCTCCGCGCACCCCTAATCCTGGCTCAAAGTCAACCATTCTGGCAATGTAGTTGAAGCGTCTCCCCTTGTAGACTTCATCTCTAAGGATTTCTGGACTCCCCAAACGCTCCAATCGTTGCAGCACGACTTCCAGATAGCGATCGCACTCTTGGCGATTGCGGCATCCTTTCGGCTGCACATATTGGCTCTGCTTCGGTTGCCACTGCTGCAAAATGCGCTCAAGGGCAATCGCGGCTTCCTCGGTCAGCAGAATCACCTGATTGTTGTCTCCAGTCACCATGACAGAATTTGAGACATTGCTGCCGATGGCGATCGAACGGTCTCCTGTGGCTAATACGACATCTCCTGCCCGAAGTGCAGCTGCGATCGCCTGCAAATCTGCCTCATCCCCTTCACCAGCAACGACTCGCTGGATAATCTCTTGCATCTTCTCTGGCATAGCCTCAGCTAAACGATTCTTCTGCTTCATCATGCTTGCATCAAGGATACTTGATCGGCTTTCTAAGTCTGAATGAAGACAACCGAATTCGTTCTGGTTGATCCTAAAAGCTTCATGGTTAATTCTAAAGGCTTCGCTCCTTACTCAGCCCAACTTTCAAGCACCTGCACATCCACTACCACAGGAATCGGAGCAAGCAGTTTCTGTGCAGGTTGCACCATACAGCGGTGCAAGCGTTGGCTCACCGCCTCAACTGCCGCTTCTGGGCACTCCAGGACAATCTCATCATGCACTACCGCAATCAGTCGGGCATTGCCCAACTGGGGATGCAGCTTGACCAGCGCTAGTTTGATGATGTCCGCATTCGTCCCCTGCACCGGATAATTGAGTAATTCCGTCAGACGCGGTTGCTCAGCCTCAGACCACAGACGCAAGCGTCCCGCAAGGGTTTGAGTGCGTCGCGTCTTGTTTCCATACAGATTACGCTTGACCCGTTCATGCCAATGACGCACACCTTCATACACCTCAAAAAAGCGTTGCACAAAGGTACGGGCATCCTGAAGACTCATCACAATGCCATACTCAAGCTGGGTTTCTAATTGCAGTCGCACGGCACTCATGCCATAGATCAGTCCAAAGTTAAGTTTCTTCGCAATGCGCCGCTCTGCTTCTGTAATGTCTGCAAGCGCTTTCCTCGTCACGATGGCAGCCGTGAGACGGTGAATATCTTCACCCTTTTGGTATGCCTCAAGCATGCGGTGATCGCCACTGATTTTGGCAACGATGCGCAGCTCAATTTGGGAGTAATCCCCTTTGACGATTTTGTATCCCGGTGCCGCGACAAAGCAGCGGCGAGTCAGGGCAAGATGTGGAATTGTTTGAATGGCGGGACGACGGCAGGTAAAGCGCCCGGATCGCGCACCCAGTTGAAAATAGTTGGGATGAAGGCGATCGGTCACTGGATGCATGTGTTTGATCAAACTGGCATCAAAGTTCGACAACACTTTGGCAAGCCGTCGGTATTCCAGGAGCGCCGGAATCGCTGGATGTTGATCCACCTGGGCAATCAGGGCACTTTGGCTGGTGGACTTCACCGCAATGCCCTGTTGCCCAAGCACTTGCTTCACCTGCTCTGGTGAATTGGGATTGGTGCCACTGCCCCCGATTGCTTGCAGTCCTGGCAAAAAGGAAGTCTGTTCCAGCACCGCTTCACCCAAACAATGCCGAAAGGTCTGCAAAGCCGTATGCAATTGCTGATGCAACTGTGTGACGGCTGTTTGCCAGCGATCGCGATGCAACCGCATCCCATTGAGTTCCATCTGAGCTGTGGCGGGGACACAGGCAGATTCTAAGCGGGCGATCGCAAATAACTTCTGGTGCTTCAACCGAACCGTCAGCGCCTCATGTAAAGCTAGCAGCACCTGAGCATCCATCGCAGCATAGGTCAGTTGTGTAGCCGTTAACTGGGGTTTTGAAAAGTCACTCTGCTGCTGCGCTTTATCCAGGTTGATGCCTAACAGTTTTTTAGCAACAACTCCCAGCGATGCCTTCCCTTTGCGTCCCGCTTTCAGCACTTGATAGGCAAGCTGCGTGTCAAAAAATGGACCCGCAAGTTGAAAGCCTGCCTGAGTGAGAAACTGCCAGTCGAATTTAAGATTATGGGCAATTTTGAGCATAGGGCATGCCAATAGCTTTTGAAGCAAGCTGCATTCATCAACTGAGATCGCAAACAAGTCAAGCACTAATACAGGCTGAACAGGAACCGCAATTTGCAATAAACGGATGCGATCAGTATGTGGATCAATGCCAGTCGTCTCACAGTCAAAGGCAAGGCGCTCTGCTGTGAGGAAAGGGGCGATCGCCTGCTCCAATGTCTCAATATCCTGAATCAACTGATACACCAACCGCTGTTCCAAACGTTCAGCATTCGGCTTGGTCGTATGTTTTACAGCCGTGTCTCGCAGCGTCTCTTCATGCGTGTAAAAATCATTGCCTTTCATAGTTTTGTAGATGATGCGCCTTGGAATAGATCCACCTGCACCACTTGTTCAGGCTGGGTTATGTCCTGAGCCGTAGACTTTATGGCTACTTCAGGCGATGTGACTTTCCCGTGGAAAGTCTGCGCCAAGGCTCGTTCCACCTTAGGGGCATGTCGTACAACCTTGCGGCGAATAGTGATGCTGATCGCTTGCAAAATGTGATGCATTGGCTGGACAGATTGTCCTCCTATGATTGAAAAGAAAGAGTCATGTCCCGCTGGCAAACGGTTGTGGCGTTGCAGCACCTGATCAAACGCCCAAAGGCAAAGCTCTGCATACTCATGCCGTAAGGGTGCTTCCAGGGTTAGAGGTTGTAAGGCACAGACAATTTCCGCAGGAGTGATGGCTTCTGTCACGATGCCTTGTTCAAACTCATCCAAAATCAACAGAAACCGTTCCTGCCTCACAGCCTGTAAGAGCCAAGCAGGAAGCAGATCGGACCAACTACTCGCACCCACAATGATGGGTCCCTGAAAGTACCTGAGATGGTCAGTTTTCAGTGGTAGAAGATGTAATAGAGCCTCCAGTAAAGTTGTCGGTGCCGGTTCCATCTGCGCCATCACTCGCATCATGGTTAATGCTTGCGTCCACGATGGAGAATCATCTGGCTGTGTCTCAACGAGTGCTGGAAAAAGGTCAATTTGATTCATGGTGGGTGATTGGGTGAACACGGTCGCACACAATCCCGAACCTGTAATTCTTCCAATGCCTTTTCTGCCAGTGTCAGAGCGGTTTGGATGCCACTTCATCAACCGAAATGCAGAAGCTACCATCGTTACTCACGCTGCTGAAGGAAGGTGATCCGGCTCTGTGCCGATCTCTACGGTGGAGCTGTTACAGCAACCGAGGTGAATCCGATGAATCCCGATGCATTAGAGACTGGGTTTGAATCCACAGGCTACGCTCAACCGGCTGATGCCGTACCTGCTGCCACGATTGATGCTGCCTGGGGTGCGGGCAACACACCCTGGCAACCAGATCAGTTTCAGGACGGCTATCAGGAAAACATCTATGCCGTCAATTTTGGTGACACACCTTATACCGAAACAGCGAGTCACCCTAACCCACAGCTGAGTGAGTACAGAGGCTCAGAGTACGGCAGCTTAAACGACAACGAATTGGAACTGTAAGGTTCGAGGACGGCGCTATGGCTGGGGCGGTAGCGCTACCCATCACTCAAAAAATTTGCACACGTTAAAGGTCATGAGTCATGGTGAATTCATCCGCCAGGCGCAAGAGCATTGTGCGCTCCTGCGTAAGTTGGCTATGGGCGATCGCGTGCCTTCTGCTCATATTAGGAGTCTGGTTGTTGCCTGCTCCCGCTTGGGCGCAAGCGTTACCGCTGACCGCTGCCCAAACGCCTGACTGGAGTCAGATTAGCTTCAGCCAATTTCCACCTGTAGCTTCCAGTGGTTCTGTGCCAACACAGGGTAGTTTTTCCGGTCGTCGCTGGCTGGCTGGGCAAACTCCAGATCAATTTCTGGCGCTGGGAGATGTTCAGGAACTACAGCCTCAAGCCTTTTCCCTCAACCAGATTGGACAAGTGCTGGGACAAGCTTTAGCCCAAACATCACTGTCCGCTTTTCCATTGGCAACCAAGCAGAGTCTGAGGCATCTACTCGGTGCGATCCCTTCTCTAGGGCAATTGCAGATCAAAGACATCCCACCGATCGCGGCTTTAGTGGGGGCACGCGCCGCAGGCATTGTTGATGATCCAGGGTTGGCAATAGGGCTGACACTTGATCAGGCGATGCAGCAATTCCCGAAATTGGGTGATTTAAAGTTGGATACCGTTGATCTGACGCAATTTGCGATCGCGTCCATTCCTGGTCTAGCGGATGCTGCCTTGGGCAACTTTTCGGGCTGGGAAACGACTCCAATTAACGGTGTACCTGGACTTAATCAGGTGCCGCTGACAAGCTACCCAAACCCACTGGCATCGGGTAACGGCATCGTGATGCGGGTTGATGCGGTCTATGGTCCCTCCGAAGCCAACCGCACGAACACGATTTCTGGTTCCGATCTTCAAGGCTTTGCGATTCCCTGCACTAAACAAAAGGGACGCAAGGATTGTGCTTACATCGAGCTGGACGATTTGGAAGCTTCAGGACGTTCGGCACGCGGGGCACTGGAAGGTAAACAGTGGCTTTCTGGGAAATATCAGGAAGTGGAAGGCGGCAAGGGCGCATTGCGTGCAGTCAATGGGGGCAAAGAACCAACGGGTAGATTGCCGTTTGGTCCCACCTTCAAAGTGGCAGTATGGGAACCGGATGAAACCACCGATACGGTCACAACGGCTCTCTTCTTCCGTTTTTGCCAGGGCACACTTGGTTGTACACCTTACTTTATTGGTCCGGTTCCCTTTCTGACCTACAAAGTTAATGCCCTCATTTTGGTCGGTGATCTGGCATCAAGTGCTAAGTCAGCCACAGCGCCTTCCACGCCGACCGGGGCAAGTCGTGGCAAAAGTGGCAGTAAGTATGGTGCATTGCCTGACACTGCAAATTGTTTGCTCTCTGGTCAAGGAGTGGGCGATCGCTCTGGACTCGATCTCAAGTCATTAGCTGGAGCCATTGCCAGTATTGAAAGTCAGGGTAGCGGTGATTATCAGGCAGTCGGAGTGCATACATGTGCCGATGGTGGCAGTCACTGCGGGCGCGGACTGGGACGTTATCAGTTCATGAACTACAACCCTTTCGCCGCCACGCTGATTGCGGCGAAATCAGGCGGACAGGCATTTCTGGATCGTGTGCAAGACGGCTACCAGCCAACAGCGGCAGATTTGATGCAGTACTTTCCACCAGAAGACCAGGAGCGGGCTTTTCAAAGTTCCCTGGCAGACTTGACCAAGCGGGCAAAGCAGCAGCTTGATCCCACAACTGGTAGATCCTTTACCGGAATGCGCCTTATGGAACGGGTCGCACAGATGCATTTTGGTGGACCCGACAGCGCGATCGATAGCGGCAGTGCGGATGCTTTGGGGCAGTTGAGCTTGCGAGATTATGGCAGGCAGCGCAACGCTATCAGGCAAGTGCCAATGTCTGTGCCCCTTTCAATAAAGCCAATACAGACAAAGCACCAACTGCTAGTGCCGCTAAAGGGCTTGGCAAGCAGATTGCGATCACCGCCAATAAAGCTGCTGGCATGGACACGTCCGCCGGTCCAGGCGGTGGCAATGAAGCCTGCGCCTGGGCAGTGAACCGGGTCTTACAGAAGGCTGGCGTTGCCCCGCTAGGAGACAATCCCAACTATGTCCCCTCTGTAGAAGCAGCACTCCGAAACGGGCGTGGTCAAGCTGTCTCAACGGCACAGGCGCAAGCAGGGGACATCATTATTGCTAAAGACCAGCGGCACATCGGCATCTGCCTGAACGAGGGTTGTACGCGTGTGCGCTCCAACTCCAGTTCCCGTGCCCAGTTTGCCTGGGTGTCCAGTCGCTCCTTCGATGGGTACTACGACCAGTATGGCGGCAGTGAGAAGCTTTACCGTGTCATTCAATAGTTAAAAGTTAAACGTAAAAGGAGGTTGTGATGCCATTTCTAAAGCGTTTTTGGGTGTGGTTTGTCATTGGGTTACTTGCCGTTACTACTTTCACTACGTTGGTCTTGGGTCGTTTAGATGCGCCTGCTCACGCGATCGCCCAGTCGTCAGAAGTCGCGATCGTGCGGCAGGTGGTGCAGCAGCTGGGTCGATCTAACCGCTTTTCGGTGCGAAAGGTGGCGGTAAGTGGCAGTTATGCACTGGTGTCCTGGAATGAAGGTGAAGCGGGTGGACAGGCGCTCCTGAAAAAGCAGTCTCACCGCTGGACACTGCTGACCCACGGTGGTGGTTGGCTGGGGCTGAGAGGGCTGACCAGCAACGGAGTGCCTCGGTCTAGTGCGGAACAATTGCTCAACCAGCTTGATCCCAATTGGCACAAGTACGAATAATACAGGAGGTTCACTATGACGGACACACGTTCACCCCAAACGACACCAGAGTTGCCACCACCACCACTCTGGCTACGGCAGTGCAGCCGCTGGTTTCGGCTGGGCTTGGGACTCTTTTTACTGCTGTCGGTGCTGCTGGGTACGATGGGCTGCTCTGCCGTAGCAAGTGTCCCCTGGCGTAAGGCAACCGACATTGCATCCAAACCACTCATTGCACAGGTGATTGCTCAGCAGACGGCGGCAACAGGACAGGAGGCTCAAGTATTGGCTGATACGATGCAGGCGTGGCAGATACAGGGTAAGGATGGCACGCTGCTGCTGTTTCACTTCAACATGCCCAATCTCTGCGGGACATTGGGTTGCCTGTATGTTGGGGTATGGGAGCGGGAAGAGCAAGTGCCCGTGCAGGTGTTGTCGTCCTACCTCAAGCCCAACTTGCCCCCTAACCAACCGCTGTTTGAAGTAGCCCAGCGACAGGGTGAGGCGGCGTTGCCCTGCCTACAGGTGCAACAGGCAGAGTCGGCGCGGTTACGGCGAACTACGCTGTGTCTGGTGGAAACCCGCTATCAGGTAGTGGATAGCAGGCTGTTGGAGTAACGGATTGATGGTATTTCTCCTGCCTCCCTCACCCATAAGGCACAATAAAGGCTAAGTCTGGCACCCCCAACTCTGACCATGAAACAGCGTTCTTACCCTGTACCGCAAATGGAGCCACCCCTCTCACCGAGGGAAACATTGCCAACAATGTATGATCTGCCCAGTGAAGACCCGGAGGAACCTGGTTTGCCGGATGAATTTCACGATTTGCAACCCCAGTTGCTGAGCGCGACGCTGCGCCTCAGTGGGTATGCGCGAGACCAAATTTTTACCGGGACGGATCTCAACCTTTACTATGATGTGCGCCAGCCTCAGTGGTACAAACGTCCGGATTGGTTTTTAGTGGTGGGGGTGCCCCGGCTTTATGATGGGACGGATTTGCGATCGAGCTATGTGATCTGGCAGGAGGGAGTTGATCCCTTTGTAGTGGTGGAGTTGCTGTCACCAGGCACCGAGAAGGAAGATCTGGGGGAGTACGCGACATTGGGGGAGGGCAGTGGTCTAGGGCTTTCTACTCCTGCATTGAGTCGTTCAACGGATGCAGCACCAGTAGTGGGAAATGGTCAGGCAACCAGAGACATGCCACCGCGCAAGTGGGAGGTCTATGAGCAAAGCCTGCGCGTTCCCTATTACATCGTGTTCAGCCGCTATACGAATCGGGTACGTTGCTTCCAATTGACGGGGGGACGGTATCAAGAACAGGCACTTGACCCAACTCAACCGCGCCTTTGGATTCCGGAGTTGGGGTTGGGGTTAGGTCTATGGCAGGGGGAGTTTGAGGGTGTGACGCGCCACTGGTTGCGCTGGTATGACGACCAGGAGAACTGGCTACCGACAGATGCGGAACGGGCAACGCAAGCAGAAGCCCAACTGCGGCAGGTGGCGCTGAATTTGTTGCAGCAGGGGATGACGGTGGCTCAGGTGGCTCAGATGACGGGGTTAGCGTTAGAACAGGTTCAGCGGATGGTTGATGATCAGGTTTAGAGTTGAGGAGAGCGCTACGGCTATCTGGAAGACTTATCTGGCTAAAGTAGCTGGGTATGCTACGATTGCGCTCAATAATGGTAACGACTAGCATTATCAGTGAAAAACTGAGTTTCTCAGATGTATATCCATTTAATAGTCATAAGAAATATCCGCTCAATTGAGAATTTATTTTGGAGAATTACGCCCCCGCAAGCGGCTGGCTGGCATGTAATTATTGGTGATAATGGCTCTGGCAAATCAACTTTTTTACGTTGTATTTCTTTAGCGCTTATTGGTCCAATTGAAGCTGCTGCTCTTCGACAAAATTGGAATGACTGGTTAAGCCAAAAAAAAACATCAGGCTCTATTCAGCTTGGTTTATTATTTGACAGGACAAAAGATAAATTCTCCGGGAAAGGGCGAACAATTGAATCCAACACTCTCCCAGTAAAAATAAGCTTCTCAAAGGCAGATACTGAAGTAAAGATAAAGAGCGTAAAGATAGAGAGAGTTGACCCTGAACGATTTATCTGGAGTGGTAAATCTGGTTGGTTTTCTGCTTCTTATGGACCTTTTCGCCGTTTTACTGGCGGAGATAAAGAGTACGATAGGCTCTTTTATTCCAATCCTCGACTTGCATCGCACTTATCAATTTTTGGTGAAGATGTTGCCCTAACAGAAGCAATACGATGGTTGCAGGATTTGCAATTCAAAAAACTTGAAAAAAATCCTGAAGGAAATCTACTCGATTCAGTTAAAGAGTTTGTAAATCAATCTGAATTTTTACCGCATAAAGTGCGATTAGAGAGCGTTTCGTCAGCAGGTGTAGAATTTATTGATGGCGATGGCTACAAATTACCTGTTGAGGATCTAAGTGATGGCTATCGGTCTATTTTAAGTATGACTTTTGAATTGATTCGTCAGTTAGCACAGGTTTACGGAGCAAAAAATATTTTTGACCCTGGCGATAAAACCAAAGTTATTGTGCCGGGTGTCGTGTTGATTGATGAAATTGATGCTCATCTCCATCCAACCTGGCAACGGCGCATCGGAATTTGGTTCCGCACACATTTTCCAAAGATTCAGTTTATTGTTTCCACCCATAGTCCCCTGATCTGCCAAGCGGCAACTGTTGGAACTGTCTGGCGTTTGCCCAAACCGGGTAGCAATGAATCAGGGGGAATGGTGACTGGGCAAGAACTAGATCGATTGCTGTACGGCAACGTACTAGATGCCTATGGAACAGAGGCGTTTGGTGCAAATGTAACTCGTTCCGAGGAATCAAAACAGCTATTACGGCGGTTAGCAGAATTGAACCAGAAAGAACTGTATGAGCAATTATCGGATACTGAACAGGAAGAACAAACGAACTTAAGGGCGATGATGCCAACAGCAGCTAGTGCTGTTAACTGAAGTTTGCAATTTATGTAGAATATGATTCAGCTTCCAGATTTAACCTTGCCTGAAACCACACAAAATCGGCTCAACAGATGGCAGATGATCGTTGATGGTGTTTCAACTTATAAGGGTAAAGTCTCGACAGGAAAATCGCTGTTTAGCTCTTATAACACTACAAGAAATACCACCTTTAAGCAAGTTCGTCAGGTTCTTACTGAAATGTGCTCTGGCGCAAGACGCTGCGCTTACTGCGAGGATTCTGTAGCTGATGAAGTAGAACATATAAAACCCAAGGATCTATATCCTGAATCCGTATTTGTTTGGGAAAACTATCTTTACGCTTGTGGACCCTGTAATGGTCCCAAAAATAGTCAGTTTGCTGTTTTCTCAAGCATGACTGCAAGATTTACCAATGTGACTCGTGGACGCAACGCTCCAGTCGTACCACCGGAATCAGGAGATCCTGTGCTGATTAATCCTCGGATTGAAAACCCACTTGATTTCTTTCATCTAGATCTCGCTGGCACCTTTTATTTTCTGCCCCGCTTTCAGCTAAATGCAAAAAATAAAGAACGTGCAGAATACACGATTAAAATTCTTAGACTTAACGAAAGAGATTACTTAGCTAGGGCAAGAGAGGAAGCTTTTAATTCTTATCGAGCAAGGCTATCAGAATACATCTCTCACAAGGTTTCGGGAGTGGAAGAGACTCAGCTAGATAACCGTGTCAAAGCCTTACAAAGAATGCAACATCCAACCGTTTGGAGAGAAATGCAGCGTCAGCAAGCACTCATTCCTGAGTTGAGCGATTTATTTGACCAAGCTCCTGAAGCAATTTTGTGGTAGGAAGTGATTACCATGAAGCGATCCGCGATCGCCCCTCACAATTTATCATTCAGTTAATTGCCAACGTCAGAAGCGTGATGCGTGCGCTGCACAGGTTGTGCCACCATCCCCACTCGATTGGCTTACTTCCAACCAAGTCAGCAACTTACTCAAACGGGTGAAAGCGAGCAACGTCTCGGTCAACGCTTCTAGTTGAGTTAAGGGCAGTGCTTTCACCCGCGATAGCAGCTCCAAGGGGATGAGCCAACCATCCCCGCGATCGCTACCCCCTACTCCTCATCGTCCTCATCATCCAGGTCGAAGTCATCGTCAAGGTCATCTTCCAGTTCCAGATCCTCGTCGTCCACAGTTTCTGCCTGCGTATCGATAAAATCCTCCTCCTCATCCAGGTCGTCACCAAGAGGCTCGGCATGACGCAGGTTGCGCTTCGGCTCCACAACAGCAGTCACCGCTTTCGTGCTACTTGCCTCTGGTAGAGCAGGCAGAGCTTGCGGTTCCGTAAAGCCTGCAATATCTTCATGAATGCCCCAAACCAGTGCTTTCGTTGTGGGCGCACCCAGAAAGAGCCTGGGTAAGTTGTCCGGTGCTGGACTGGTGATCACCTCCGTCTTACAACACCAGGATTTGTTCTTGCCCTCGCCTTCCTTAACCGCTTTGAACTCCACCTCCAGCACGCCCAAACTCCGCCACTTGTCACTCTTGCCGGAATACCGCTGCCCTGTAAACTCAGCAAAGGCTTTCTCCAGCTTGCGGTAGTACTCCTCACGGGCAGATTTGAAACTCCAGAGCGCCACATTCTTGAAGCGCACGACGATCGGTGTGGTGTGCAGCGGTTGGTTGTCATCGTCCAAGAAGACCAGCGCGTGTTCCGCGCAAACATCCATTGTTTTCTTGTCGAGGTTAGGACGATAGTCCTCATACGGTCCAACTACGGTGCCACCCATTTCTTCCACGTCAGATTTGTAGCGAATATACTCCGGCACAAACGCCAGGATCAACAGCCGCGCCTCACTGATAAATAACCCTGTGACCTCATTCTCACCAAACGTGATATTGCTCAATGCTTCTTCATTAGGGGTCTCCAGCCAACCCGCTTTGTCGAGCTGATCCAGCGGCAGGAGGATGCCAGCGGGTTTGTCATTCACCACAATGCCGTAGGGCAGCTGCGGACGGCGTACCTGATTGTAGGCTTCGTCTAGCAAATCAGCATCAATTTCAAACGTTTGTTTGCGTTTGTTTGCTCCATTCCCAGCGCTATTGCCTGCACGCGTTCTGGGTTGACGAGTGTTTGATGCCGTCTCGGTTGTAGCAGCTTTGCGCGTGGTGCTTTTCGCTGTTGTTCGGGGCGTTGCCATAAAAGATCCCTTTGAATGCTTCTCCCCATCCAGGCGATAGCCCTTCACCCCTATCCGACGATAGACGATCGGCACACTCCCGATGCTTGCAATAGGAGGGTTGATTCGCGAGGAAACCTGGAATGCTGGCATCGATCGATTTGGGCGGACTACTGCGGCAGTTTAGTAAGCCTGAAGGTTGGCTCATGGTGGGAATGCTGTTGCTGCTGCTGTTGCTCGCTCAGGTGATGGGCAAGGGCAAGGGCAAAATCACGACCGGACGCACCGTGGGGGTGAGTGAAAAGCTGGCAGCCACCAATCGGGCATTACAGCAACGACGAGCGATCCGGCAATTGCAGCGCCTGAACCAACAGGGCATCACCACCGCAGAAAAAAAAGCGACCAAGCGTCCGCCTCACAATCGAGTGGCGCTCTGGTGTGGCACGCCGCGCTACTGGATGAAAGGACGATGGCAGGGCTTCGGTGCCTGGACGCAAACCTTGTTGGGCGCTTCACCAACCGTCTGGCTCCCCGATGCCCAGCGGAGTGCCTTGGTGGTTGGTTCACCAGGAAGTGGTAAAACGGTCAGTGTCATTGATCGGGCGATCGAGAGTGCCTTTGTCCAGGGCATTCCCGTGCTGCTGTATGACAAGAAAGGATCACAGATGCAGCTCCATGCACCGTTAGCTGCACGGTATGGCTACGAGGTCCATATCTTCGCACCCGGTGAATCCTTT
Organism: Stenomitos rutilans; assembly: GCF_059505485.1. Taxonomy (NCBI): domain Bacteria; kingdom Bacillati; phylum Cyanobacteriota; class Cyanophyceae; order Leptolyngbyales; family Leptolyngbyaceae; genus Stenomitos; species Stenomitos rutilans. The sequence continues at coordinate 49,886 of NZ_JCACKR010000085.1, read as the reverse complement.
AGTGGCGTGCTCAATCCACTCGACTTTTTGCGCGATGCGACGGATGCCGTGATGGCAGGTGAACTGGGGTCAGTCATTAACCGCAATGCGGCGATCGGTGGCAAGAGCGATGAGTTTTTCTCGAAGGCGGGAGATCTGCTGGCAAAAGCCTTGATGCAACTGGCAAAAGGCACTGACTATCCCGATCTGGCGATGGTCTATGCACTGCTGCGACTGCCCAATCTGGTCAGCAGGATTGACTACGCGATCCAAACCAAGCGCATCAGTGAGTGGGTTGCCACCAGCTTTAATCAGTTCCTTAGCGCCAAAGAAGCGGAGAAGACCATTTCAGGGATTCTAACGACAGCGGCTGGCACCTTTTCGTCCTTCATTCAGGCAGATCTGCTGCGGGTGTTTATTGGACAATCCACCATCCCATCACGGATTGAAGGTAAACAACTGATTATCTTCAAGCTGGATGATGCGCGGCGATCGGTCGTCAGTCCTCTACTGGCAGCCGCTCTGCATTTGTGCATTGTGGCGAATCTTTCTACCCCGCGCCGTGACCCGATCGCCATTTTTCTGGATGAGTTGCCCTCGCTCAAACTGGACAAGTTGCCCCAGTGGATTAACGAATATCGCTCGAATGGCGGCTGTTTTATGCTGGGGATTCAGTCGCTAAACCAGCTTTACGAAACCTATGGTGAAAAGATGGGAGCCGCGATCGCGTCTGCGTGCAGCACCCACATTCTGTTCAACCCCGGCGACACCAAAACGGCGGAGGAATATGCCAAACGCTATGGCGAAAAAGAAGTCCTGATCCGGAACAAAGCCACCAGTCGATCAATGGGGCAGCACGCTAGTTACTCGACCAGTTGGAATGAATCGTTGCAAAAAGTCCCCTTGTTCACCGTTGACCAGATTCTGCGCTTTTCCGAAGGGCAGTGCATCCTTTCCAGCCCTGGTTATCGGGCAGGCACTGAAGGCTCTGTACCCTATCCACTGAAAATTACGATTCCCGGTGCCGATAAGAAACGGGCGGCGGAAAGTGAACCCTTATGGGAGCAATACCTGCGTCCGGCACTACAACAGCAAGTATCAGACATTGATCCAGACAGCCTGATGCACGGGCTATATGAGCGCATTCGCCTGGCAGAAGCACTGTTGCCGCTACCGGAGAACGGTCAGCCCTCTGGTGCATCCATGTCACAACCTGTTCCCGATCCAAAACGCCCCACCCTCACCAAACGCCCCAGCAGCGATGCCTTGGACTTCATGACCTAGGGCATCTGCCCTGGAGGAAGCAAGCTAGGAGAAGTGAAGTAGGATTGGATTGGTAGTTGCTGGCTCAGACTGCTTATGGCGACATCTCTCAACATCAACGAAGCCCTACTGCAAGAGGCACTGGCGCTGGATGACCAGGCAACCGCTGAGGTTCTGGTCGAGACCGCTTTGCGTGAATATATTCAGCGTCGCCAGCGGCTCAAGGTGTTGGATCTGTTTGGCACCATTGATTACGACCAAGACTACGATTACAAACAGCAGCGCCAGCAGGCATGAGCGTCATTGTCGATACGTCTGTTTGGTCTCTAGCTTTGCGTCGAAGTGCCTCACCCAATGCTTCTCCCATTGTCGCCCAACTACGAGCTTTGATTGCTGACGATCGCGCTATTTTAGTGGGTGCAATTCGCCAAGAAATTCTCTCTGGAGTGCGTAGTGCCGAACAGTTTGCTCGCTTGCGGGATTACCTGCGAGCGTTTCTAGATGTAGAACTTGTGCTCGAGGACTACGAACTTGCTGCAGAGTGCTTCAACACTTGCCGCCGCAATGGTATTCAAGGTTCAAATACCGACTTTCTGCTTTGTGCCGTTGCTCATCGTCGCAGCTACAGCATTTTTACGACTGACAACGACTTTTAAAGTTTTCAAACCTACATCCCTGTGCTTCTCTTGACGGTCGAGAGTTAGAGCACATCAAGTCGATGGGCGATCGCCCCTTGCCTCTCTACTTCAATCTATCTCATATTTAGTAGTACAAATGCTCAATCTCTAGTACAATTGTTTGACTGGTTAAGTATCATTACGCAAAAGATATACAGGTTCAAGCTGCATTTAGTGTGAATAGCATTTTTTTATTTGCTTTTGCCCTATTGCTGGGGTATTTTAGTGCAGATGTCTCTTGAAGAGACGGTCAATATTATCATCATAAAGCTGTGCAATACTTAGAACCTGCTACATCAAACACTGAGATTAAACAGAGTCGATACCGCACAGAAATTAATCGACTCTGTGTTGCGGATCGCTCTGCCCACGACTGGTATCGATTTGTGTTGTCCTATCCGCCCCATTTAGTGCGGGACTATTTAGAGCGGTTTGGGGTAGATCAGCATAGCCAGGTTCTTGATCCATTTTGCGGTACAGGCACCACGATTGTTGAATGTAAGAAACTAGGAATTCCTAGTGTTGGGGTAGAAGCCAATCCAATGGCTCATCTTGCCAGCCAGTTAAAAGTGGATTGGATTCCTGATCCTGATGCTCTGCTGGCTCATGCTGCTAAAGTCGCTGATGCTACCCAATGTGCGATCACAAAATACGGGAAGAAACGCTTAACACTTCCAGAAGAAAGCTTAAAGCTATTGCTCACTAACTCAATTAGTCCACTTCCCCTGCACAAGACGCTAGTTTTACTGGAGCAGTTAAAGCGGCAGGGTGACGAGCATTACTCCCGTCATGAATCACTAGCGCTTGCTAAAGCATTAGTTGCGACTATCAGCAATTTGCACTTTGGTCCAGAAGTGGGGGTTGGTGCTGCTAAAACGGATGCTCCTGTGGTTGATGCTTGGTTAACAGAGATCGAAATCATTGCCCAGGATTTGCGAGAACTTCAAAAGCTGCCTTTTACGCCTGCGATCGCCCATCATGCTGACTCCCGAGAAATTTCACAGATCTTGGAACCGTGTTCAATTGATGCAGTGATTACATCACCGCCTTATCCCAATGAGAAAGATTACACTCGGACAACTCGTTTAGAAACAGTTCTCCTCGGTTTTATTAGTAATCGAGCCGAGTTACAAGCCTTGAAGCGAGGCTTAGTGCGCTCAAACACCCGGAATGTCTACAAGACGGATGATGACGACAAGTGGGTGGCTTCTCATGCTGAAATTCAACAAATTGCAGAAACCATTGAAGCACGGCGGATTGAGCTTGGAAAAACGAGTGGATTTGAACGGATGTATGCCAGAGTGACTAAACTTTACTTTGGTGGTATGGCAAGACATTTGGCAGAATTAAGGACGGTTTTGCGTCCTGGTGCCCAGTTAGCCTATGTTGTTGGAGATCAAGCCTCTTATCTGCGAGTAATGATTCGCACAGGTCAACTCCTTGCAGAGATTGCTCAAGTATTGGGTTATGAAGTGGTCAGTATTGATCTCTTCCGTACTCGACTAGCAACAGCAACAAAGGAGCAGATGCGAGAAGAGGTTGTTGTTTTGCGTTGGTCAGGTGAGAAGACTGAGGGAAACAAGTAAATTGGCAAAGTGTCAATAGATGGCTAACCCAAATCGTTATCAGCAAATTATCGAACGTATCTTCCTGTCATATTATCAAGACGGAATGGAGGAAATTGATTTTCCCAGAGAAGATATTGTGCGTGTTGCTGAGGAATTAGGAATTAAGTTGCCAAAAAACTTGGGAGATGTCATCTATAGTTTTCGCTATCGCGCAGAATTGCCAGACACTATCAAAGTGAAGGCACCACAGGGAAAACATTGGATTATTCGATCAACCGGAAAAGCTCGTTATTGCTTTGTTGCAGTTGTTGAGCAAACGCTTACACCGACTCAAATGATGTCTGAAACTAAAGTTCCAGACTCAACGCCGGGAATCGTGATCATGTATGCTCTCAGTGATGAACAAGCATTGTTAGCTAAACTCCGTTACAACCGATTGATCGATATTTTTACTGGAGTTACTTGTTACTCACTACAAAACCATCTAAGAACGAGTGTACCAGGACTAGGGCAAATAGAAACGGATGAAATTTACATTGGACTGGATCGTAGAGGGGCGCACTATGTTTTTCCAGTTCAAGCAAAAGGTGGTAGAGATCGGCTAAGTATTGTTCAGATTGAGCAAGATTTCAGGCTTTGTGCAGCGAAGTTTCCTGCTTTAATCTGTCGCCCCATTGCTGCCCAATTTATGGAGAATGATTTGATTGCTCTCTTCGAGTTTGAGGAAAGCGAAACTGGTGTCACTATTTCACGGGAAAAGCATTACCGACTGGTTCCATCAGAAGAGATTACGCCAGTCGATTTAAGAACTTATCGCGATCGCTCACCGAATGACTAACATGAAAAGAGAGTATATCGTTCGATATCGGTCATGGTCACCAGCGCAAAGACTTCAACGATTGTACTGGCGTTGGGTTGAGTCAGTACTCGCTGTTGATGCCATTGATTGTAGGGAGTGTCGCGATCGTGCAGGAGGTAAGGCATGGTGTCAAAGGGGTAAGCGTCAAAGTAGAGAAACGATCAACCATCGCTCTTTGAAGCCGCCTCGGAGCCAACGTGATCGGTCTGTGAACCGTTACAGTTGCCTCGCTTACCAGACTTGCCAAACCCATTGGGTGTATCGTTGTCGCCAATGCCCTGACCAAAAATGAGCTTCAACTCTGTGGAGCGGAACGGTGGCGCAATTTTGTTCTTGACCACCTTTGCTTTGATCACAATGCCGTACTCGCACTCACCACGCTTGAGCGTTTGAATCCGACGCACGTCCAGCCGAACAGAGGCATAGAATCTTAAGGCTCTGCCGCCCGTGGTGGTTTCGGGGCTGCCATAGGTGACCCCAATGATGTACCGCATCTGGTTGAGGAAGAGAATGGTACAGATGGGTTGGGTCAGGCTGTTCAGCGTACCCGTGATTTTCCGCATGGCCTGACTCATCAGCCTAGAATGCTGACCCACATGGTAATCGCCCATTTCACCTTCAAGTTCGGCGGCGGGAGTCAGCGCTGCCACGGAATCCACCACAATCAAGTTCACAGCATTCGAGGCGGTAAGTTGTTCCACAATCTCCAGGGCGGCTTCGCCAGAATCGGGTTGCGCCACCAGCAAACTGTTGCTGTCAACACCCAGCGTTTGAGCATAGGCAGGATCAAGCGCATGTTCGGCATCAATGAAGGCGGCAGTGCCTCCCGCTTTTTGGATTTGGGCGAGTTTCCTACGGAAAGGCTACGCCAACGCGTGTAGTGCCAGGGTGGTTTTGCCTGCACTCTCCGAACCATAGATTTCCACCAGCCGACCCTTGGGCAAACCGCCTCCCAGCACTTCATCAAGTTGTGGAAATCCGGTTGAGAACGTTTCGATTTTCAGGTGTGTAGCATCGCCCAAGCGCTGGATGGAGCCTTCACCAAATTTGCGATTGATGGCGGTTAAGGTATGGGTCAAGGCTGGAGGCTGAGTCAAGGTTTTGCTCATAGCTATCCTGCAATAGAGAACCGACCCCAGTGGAGGTCGGCTAATTACAGCGATAGCTGTCAATGTGCAATTACTGGTATTTGGAGTCGTGGATTGCCTTCACTTTAGAGGTTTGCTTAGGTGATCGCCCTATTTTTACTGCTGTGAGTGCCAACCCAAGACGTTTCCGTTAACCTGTGAAGGAAGACTATAATCGACTCAGCAAACCTCATTCATCTCTTGCCGGAGAAGCCCGTGTCAGAGGAAGCGCTCAAGATCTTTTACTCGTATTCGCGCAAAGGCTCGCACATGCGGAATACGCTAGGGGATCACCTATTAGCGCTAAGAGAAGTAAACAAGATAAGTACTTGGCATGATCTTGGAATGGAAGCGGGGACGGGATGGGAGGCAGAAATTCTCAATAAGCCAGACATTATTCTGCTCTTGGTGAGTCGAAACTTTATTGCCTCTAAATACTGTTACGGCTTCGAACTGAAGCGAGCTATCGTACGGCATAACGAAGGAACAGCACGGGGCATTCCCATCATTATGCATCCCTGCGACTGGAACCACGTAGATGTACCCTTCAGGAACCAGCATGTTTTGCTAACCTATGCCGACCCGATTACAAGCTGGGCAGATCAAGATGAAGCGTTTACTATTAAACTTCTTCATGAATAAGAGAAAATACATATTTAATTATCTTGCACTAAGGCTATACCGTAGTGCTTTGATAGCTTTGCTAGTTACCTTTTTAATAGTCTTAACGTACTCTATTACTAGTGCAGAGGTACCCAAACCAAAACCACAGACGTGGCAGATAAATGGCATTTTGGTAGCTTTAGATGATAACTCTCCTAAAGTGCAGATTAATGCTTTAGAGCAATTAGCTAAATATGACTTAGAAGACTTAAAAGCTGCCTCTGCCAATTCGGAGAAAATTGTTCGAAAATCTCTTAATCTCCTTCAAGACCAAACGCAAGATTCCAATCTGCGTGGCAGTGCAGCTATAGCGTTGGGCAATTTGGGTGATGCTGCCAAACCCTACATCCCTGACATCCTTAATGTCCTTCAGGATCAAAGGCAAGATTCCAATCTGCGTGGCAGTGCAGCTATAGCGTTGGGCAATTTGGGTGATGCTGCCAAACCCTACA
>NZ_JCACKR010000085.1:0-43038 GCF_059505485.1 Stenomitos rutilans | reverse complement strand
CTGTCCGTGGCAGTGCAGCTATAGCGTTGGGCAATTTGGGTGATGCTGCCAAACCTTACATCCCTGACATCCTCAACCTGCTCAAAGATACGAAGCAAAACCCCTCTGTCCGTGGCAGTGCAGCTATAGCGTTGGGCAATTTGGGTGATGCTGCCAAACCCTACATCCCTGACATCCTTAATGTCCTTCAGGATCAAAGGCAAGATTCCAATCTGCGTGGCAGTGCAGCTATAGCGTTGGGCAATTTGGGTGATGCTGCCAAACCCTACATTCCTAACCTTCTTAATCTCCTTCAGGATCAAAGGCAAGATTCCAATCTGCGTGGCAGTGTAGCTATAGCGTTGAGCAATTTGGAAAGGCTGAACTTCAACAACAGTATTTTAGTGCTCAATTTACTTTATGGAGAGCCATTCGTAATCGGTAGCCAGGTATACAGTTCTAGCGAATGGCGGTTTTACACGTATTTTTTCAGCGGTGGAGATGAAGATGTCAAACGTTTGCTCGAATGGGTAGGGAAACCCAAGCAGTTGCCCAATCAACTCAACCATGACGAGGGTGTTAAAACTCTGACCGTGTTCCAGAAAGCCTGGGACGCATCAAAAGACCTCCTCGCACTGCGTGAGGATTTAGCAAACAAAATTGCGCTGGTTGCCAAGCTGGGCAAATGGCAGACGGGCGATATTACTCTGCTGCAACAGCACTACAACAATCTTAAAGCTGCCAACTCACCCAATGCGGACTCGGTGCAGGCAGCGATTGCAACGCTCAAGGTATGGCAATGGCTGCCTAGCCTCGGAACGACTATTCTGACTCATGCTGCCTTCTGGCTTGCCCTCGTCTTCGCCTACCCCAAATCGCCGCAAATTCAGGCAATTTTCTTCTGGAATCCCTGGGTTCGCACCATTCTCGGTTTTGGCTATGTCACCTTTTTACTCCAATGGGTTCCCTTCCTGCAGAGTAAGCTCTTTGAGCCATTTAAACCCTCTCTACTCGCCGACGCTGAACTCGATTACTTCAATCGCGATAACTATTTCTCAGAGTCCAACGTGAGAGCACTGGGAGTAGGGGACGAACAGCCTATCATGCAGGTCATTCCCGAAATCAAAGGGCAGGTGATTTTGGAGGGCGATTCTGGATTGGGCAAGACGATGTTTTTGCGGCATTTGCTTCAGCAATCCAAGCGCATTGTGGTCTATCTGCCTGCCACCAAATGCGCCGAGGGCGTGATTGAAGCGATTCAAAAAAAGCTGCACGGTGACGAGATCAAAGACACCAAGTTTTTGCAAAGCCTCATCTACGGCGGAGCCATTGACATCTGCATTGACAGTCTCAACGAAGTCAACCCCGACACGCGAGCCAAGATCACCCAGTTTGTGGGGAGTCACTTTAAGAGCAATATTCTCATGACCACCCAGCCGCTGGAATGGTTGCCGCCCTCCACGGTCAAAACGTATGTCATGCAGCCGCTTCAGTCAGAGCAAATTGAACGCTATTTGCGATCGCGTCAGTCTGCGTTGCCCAGAGCTGCACCTGTGCAGGGTATAGCCTATGAACAGGCGTGTCGCACCTTTTTGGAGAATATGCTGGGTGCCCAAACGCCCCTTTCCTCAGAGGAACTGAAGACCGCTCGCACCATTCTGTCGAACCCGATGGAGTTGACGTTGGCAGCGTGGATGCTGGCAGGCGGCGTGCAACCCGATTTATTTAATCTGCGTGAGCAGCAGTACAAACTGATGGCGGAAGAGTATCGCCGTACTTGGAATCAAGACTTTCCGCTGAAGCAATTTTCGGAAGCGGTTTATCAGCAGTGGTTGGTCGATCAGAAAGCGCTGCGAGCAGACAAGTTTTACAACGAACTGCTGTGCATGGAAGACGAGAAATTCCGCATGGTGGTGAGTCGGCAGTGGAAAGATGCACAAGGTGAGGCGAAGAAAGAATGGTACTTCCGCCATGACAAGATCGCCGAGTTCTTTCTGTTGAAAACCTTCTTGGGCAAAGGTGATGCCATTGAAGAGCGGCTCAAAACTCACGTCAGTGACTCTCGGTTTCGTGGAGTCTACTTTCTGTTAGCAACGCTTCTGCCTCTGGATGCGGCTCAACGCTTGCGAGAGGACTTGATCCAATACGCGGCGGATACCAAAGACCACACCGTTAGCGATACCTTTATGCAGTTATTGCGCACAAGAACAGATGTTCAAATAATAGAAGAACTTCGAGAAACTGTAGTTGCAACAGAGGGGGCATTAGAAACAAACAAACCACAGATCGTTAAAATCGAAACTGATAAGCTGACAAAACAATTTTGTAAAGCGGTTGAATTTAAAGCTCTCGAAGATGCAAAATTAGATAATAATCTCTACATACAGTTAGTGGACGCATCCAGTTTGTCTTTGAAAATCAACATATCTTCAAGGTTTCCCATCATTTATACATTTCGGAGCGAGTTTACTCAGAGCGATGTTACCGATATTTATCAGAAGCAATATCAACTTAATAGTAATCAAAATAATTTCTTTGCATTATTAATTTCATTTAATAATGCCGATAAGTTACGTCAATATGTCCATAAATCAGCTTACGCCAATGATTTTGTTGTTATTGATAGAGCTCAGTTTTTTGATATACAAACAGCATCTTCTCCAATTGATTACTTAAAAGAATGCATATTAAAACAAGTTGATTTAATTGCTATTTCGCCATATCAGTACGGTGGTCCAGTCTCCTCAAATATGTTTTTTGGTCGGGATGAAGAGAGAAAGACAATCATTCAAAATATATCAAGACATAGCTATGTGTTGATAGCTAATCGAAAGGTAGGAAAAACCTCACTAATCAGAAAAGTTGTTCAAGCACTAAACAAGCAAGAAGGATACCGCGTTTTTGACTTTGACTTGCAAAATGTTTATAGTTATGAGGATTTTTACGAAGTATTAACTGAGATTTTTCCGGAGTTTTCTATTGAGGTAAGTCAACCAGATAGTTTTTCAGCTCTAAGCTTTCAGAAGATAGCTAGAACCATTAAACAGCAATTACCACAACAGAAAATTATCTTTTCTTTTGATGAGGTCGACGAGCTTCTTGCTTATGATCTTGAGCATAACAAGGAGCAACTATTTAAAAGTTTTCGAAGCTTATCGCAAAGAAATGCTGACATTAAATTTATCTTTAGCGGAACTACAACATTAGTCAAGCAAATGTCGAACCCGGATTCGCCTTTCTTCAATTTTTGCACAGAATTACGTTTGGGACTTTTAGAGAGAAAACCTGCTCGCGACTTAGTGATAGAACCAATGGGAGGCATGAATATAGAGTTTGAAGATGAGGAGGTGATTAGTGAAGAGATTCTTTCTATAACATCGCAACACCCTAGTATTATTCAGTATGTTTGTGATCGACTTATCAGAAGAGTTAACGAGAAGCAAGAGCGTCGTATCACTAGAGAAGATCTTGATACAATCATTACCTCGGATGAATTTTTCACGTATTTTGAAAAAACCATGTGGTCACAATCCAAATCAATTGAGAAGCTCATCATATATGTCATGTTACCCTATCCAGAATTCACTGATTCTGATGTTATGGAAGAGTTTAAGAAGAGGGATCTGCCAGCAAAAGGGGTACAGATTAGCTTGAAAACTCTTTTAGCCTACTCTATTCTAAAAATGGTTAACAATAAATACTCTTTAAATTTCCGTGAGTTTGCAAAGCTGATAGAACAACAACGTGATATTCCTACGCTAATTTCAGAGTGTGTCAAAGAAACCAGGAGATGATGACAGATGAACACCTTTCAAGCAGGGGGTCCTCTGAATCCTAATGAAGCCCGTATTGCTATTATTCGTCGTGAGGAGTTTGATCGCATTATTAGACATGCTATTAATGAAAGCCTTTATATTGCTCTTAACAGCCCCCGTCAAACTGGAAAAGCGACATTGCTCAACCAAGTCCGTTGCGATCTACATGGTCAAGGTTATGGTGTAGCCTTTCTCGATTTTTCCGGACTTAACGATCTGACCAAATCGGAGTTTTATGCAACGATTTCCTCATTCATTAGAGAAGGGCTTGAAGATCTGATTGAGAGCACAGATGATAGTTTATGCCAGCAGGATATTACTGATCAAAAGGGGTTTTTTAGATACTTAGAGTGGTTGTGTAATAACACGCCAGGGCAGCGAAGAATTATTTTGATGTTTTATGGGATTGGTGAAATTCCTGAAGAAGCTTCGTTAAATTTATTTCCAACGATTAGAAGTTTCTTCACTAGAGGGGCAACGAGCCCTCAAGGAAAAAATATATACCGAAAGATTATGTTCATTTTTGCGGGTGATATCGATTTAGGGCAATTGATGCAAGGTAGAAATTCGCCTCTTCTAAACATTTGTGAGACTTTTAGCTTAAGAGATTTCTCTCTGGAACAAGTTCTTGAGTTAGCCAAGGGTTTTCAAGGCGCTATTCCTGAATTAGTTCCAAAAATTGCAAATTCTGTATACGATTGGACTAATGGTCATCCATACTTAACTCAACGCCTTTTCGAATTAATTGAAGAAACTGATACTCATAAGGGTATAGATGTAGCGCAGATCCCTGAGTTGATTAACCAATTAGTGAAAACAGAATTCATTTATGCCAACAACTCAAATTTGAATCATGTGTTCAATTACCTGAAGAAAAACACTAAATCCTATTGTGACTCGGTTTTTAACGTTCTAGATAAACCAGATCTTAAGTCAGTCTATCATGATCTTGATCTAATTACAGTTGGAGTTATTATCCGTAAGAGCGATTCATCTTTAGCCATCCGAAATAAGATTTATGAGCTAGCATTAAAGAATTTTTTTGAGTTAGAACAGTGAACTCCAATGACATGAAAAATACAAGATTACGTAGTCTTCTAAATTTATCCCTAATTGTAGTCAGCATTGTATTTATTTTCCATTTAACGACAGCAGTTGCTCAAGATCAAAATAAATTTGATTCTTCAGACTCCTTATCTGTTTCAGAGCCGCCAATCCGCCTGACTATGCTTCCTGATCAAGAAGTCGTAAAGGTGGGAGAAAAAGTTGCTATTCAAGTATTAGTGGAATCCAGTTCCATCAAAGCTGCTAAAGCGACCATCTCTTTCCCAACAACCAATTTTGAATTGCAAGGTAGCAGCTCTCAAACTTTTGATTTACCAATGGCATCACCACTTGTGTTTACATTGGTTAGCAGACGTCCTGGAAAATGTAACATGCTGATGCACGTTTCAGGAGTAAACCTGAAAACTAATAAGCAGATCTCTGTAAGCCAAAAGCTTCTAGGTCTTGAAGTGAAGGTCGCTAGCTTCTGGTGGCAAGGATTGTCTTCAAGTACTCTATCTGGAGTTTTTTTAGGAGCACTTTTGACTGTCTTAACTACATTCTTTAATGACTATAGACAGCGTCGTAAAGAAGAGGCTCAACGTCGGCATTGGTTAATAAAGATTTTGCCTACACAGCTTGAAGCAGATCGTCTTGCAATACTTGCTGAGCGAGAAACTATGACTGAATTATGGATGAGCAAACTGCTTACAGAAGGATACTACACTGATTTATGGAGGGTGGCGGAACAAAAGCAGCTTAGCTCTAATCCTGCTTCACTTCTCCTTAAGTTGGGCTTTGATGTACGAAATTATGAAAAAGATCGTGTAGATAAGCGGGTAGCATCAACGCAGCGAGAAGCTCTTGATGGGAAACTTATTGAAGTTATCGAAATACTCAGAGAGATCTGATACTGATTCTAAGTAGGGGCTGTACATAGTAGTGACTCCGGACTGAATCACTATGCCCTCTCAGTCATAGGCTCCTAAAGGGCTAAAAGCTCAAGTTAACCTATTTGAGTAGAAAGTTATCGCGCTCTTGATTCGACGAATGCTATATGACCGTTACCTTCTTCTACACCGGAAAGAAGACAACCAAATCTTTACCTTTACGTTTCAAATACCGAAACATTTGGGAGTCTTTTGCATAGTGAATCACTGCGCTTGAAAAATGATTTGATTTGTCTCCATTGCTCTTGTCCTCATTTATGCACGCCGCCTTGAATCATGACAGCATCACCAAGTTTGAGAAGTAGCTGCCGTTAACGCCGATATGATGCTTAAAAGGCAAAGATTCACTCAAAGCCTCGCCCCAAAAAGCAATAAGTGCTGTAGGCTCAATGAACTCTCCCTGATCAAGTAGATTATTAGCGCTTAAACAGATGAGCGATCGCGATCAACTTTGGCAGCACCAACGCTGCTCCCTCTCCCTGTTTCAAGGACACCTCCAAAGCCAGTAGTTGTGTCACCGCCTGAACGAGAGTATTTACAGACAGTTTGGCAACTTCCTGCCGCAGGTAGTAAAGCCGTTTGGGGTTGCCCAGTCCACAAAGGTGAGCAATTTCGGTGTCGCTACGTCGTGCGCGATCGCTGAGAGCACTTTTGACCCACAGCCAAGTGCGGCACTGTGTGAGAAGAGTCGCGACAATGACCAGCGGCACTTCTGCACGAGACATCAGTTCGTGGAGTAACCCTAGAACTTGGGACACATCGCCTTGCCGCATCGCTTCAGCCAATTGCAGACTGGTTTGAGTCTGGCAGGGGACTAGTTGCTGCACGGCTTGTTTGGTTAAGCGCTGACCTTGAGCAAACGTCGCGAGCTTTTGTAGCTCAGAGGCAAGCCGAGCGGTGTCATTCCCGATCGCCTCTACCAGATACAGCAGCACATCTTTCGGTAGAGTCAGATTGATGACTTTGGCTTGATGGGTGATCGCATCCGCAATCAAGTCCGTTCGCCACGGTGGAATGAGAACAAACTCCTGTAAGGTGCCATGTTTAAGCAGATGTTTGACAACTTTCAATCGCTTATCGATTGAAGCGGCAGTAAAAACCAGCGTGGTTGTTTCTGGTAAATGAGCAATGATTTGGAGTTGTGCAAGCTGCTGTGCGCCAAAGTGATAGAACTGGCACTGCTCAACGACAACAACTCGCAGCATATCGCCCAGAGGTGGCGTTTGAGCCGTCATCAACGCATCTGGTAGTTGGGCTGCACTAAAAGCATGGCAGTTGAATGCCTGCCAGGTTGAATGGAGCGATCGCTTGAGCTTTGTAAGCGCCTGGTTCAGAGTATAGGTATCGTCACCCACAAAGATATGTACTGGCATAAGCGTGACAGTTTAAACATCAAGTCATTAGTCAAAAGCAATTACCGAACTACCGTCATGGCTTTGAAAGCGATGGTGATCGGCTGGTTTGATTGCATTGCCTTTTGCAGCAGCTTGCTGATTTTGTCTGCATGCGCTTCAAACTTGCTCACGTCCGTGGGGCTAACCCGCACAACTGCCTGATTCTCCTTCAAGGTGACGAGGGTTGCTTTTTCCAGCAGCCGTCGAGCATTGGGTTGAGCCGTCACTAGAACCCTCTCCCAGACTTCCTTGAGATTTGAAGTACTATTGCCATGCGTTTGTTTGCCGTGAGAGGGCACAACTTGTGACGTTCCTTTGGAAAGGGGCATTCGCTGCGGCATCAGGTTCAACAAGCAAACCTCCAGCCAGACGTGAGCATTGGCAGTGTAACGTAACTGGTTTTCTGCTGTTTGCAGGTGTGTTAGTCCGGCTTGCAACGTCTCATCACTCCATTGGTCAGCCAGCGATCGCAAATTGCCCCGATTGATGGGGCTAGTGAGCAAATCTGCTTCGCTGGGTGCGGCTTTGAGAATCAGTAAATCGCGATAGCTCTGGAGCAAGGTGCTGAGAATGAGTCGTGGCGCTTTGCCAGCATCCAGCAAGCTGCGAGAAGCTTGCAGCAATTTAAAGGTATTGTGGTTGGCGAGCGCATCAAAGAGGTTGAGCAAATCGCTTTCACTCACGCCGCCTGCCAGCTCAATGATTTGGCTAGCGGTGACTTCACCACTGAGCAAACTTGCCTGTGCCAGCAGTTGCAGGGCATCGCGCATACCACCCTCACACAAACGGGCGATCGCTTTCAGCGCCACGTCTGCGATTGCAATGCCTTCAGCGTCTGCAATCTGCCTGAGCTGACTGGTAATGACTTGAGTGGCAAGAGCGCGAAATTCAAACCGCTGACAGCGACTGGCGATCGTCGGCAGCACTTTGTGTAATTCGGTCGTACACAAGATGAACACCACATGGGACGGTGGTTCCTCAATGCACTTGAGTAAAGCATTTTGAGATTGGGTCGTTAATTGGTGGCATTCATCCAGGATCACAATCCGGTAACGTCCCAATACTGGAGCTAGATTGACCATGTGAGTGAGTTCGCGTGCCTCATCAACGCCATTGTGTGATGCCGCATCAATTTCGGTCACATCCAGACTATTGCTCCACTCAATCGAGCGGCAGGACTGACAGGTGCCGCAGGGAGTGACGGTTGGTGCTTCGTCACTGAGGCAATTGAGCGACTTGGCAAAAATACGAGCCGTGCTGGTCTTACCTGTACCTCTAGAGCCGTTGAACAGGTAAGCAGGGGCGATCTGTTGATAGGCGATCGCATTGGTCAGCGCCGTTTGCACATAGGGTTGCCCGACCAGTGCTGCTAAGGTTTGGGGACGGTAAGCAAGATGAAGTGGTTGGGTCATAATTTTTTGGATCGCATGAATGGGTTCTTGGGCATCGCCAAACAACTAAAGTTGACCAAATCAGCTTGCTGCTTCAGTTTCATCGGCTGATGCCATTACTGCTGCATCAGTTACTTCTTTGGGTGCTGTTTGAGTTGCTCGTTCCCGGTCAAACAACGGCATGACAAAGTAGGTGGCTTCCAGATTGAGTTCTGGGACTTCCACAGCACCAGCAGAGCAAATCTTCACGGGAGTATTGGGCTGATCCAGCACCAACTTCAGAGCACTACTGCCCAGTGCTTTAATCACATTCAACAAATATTTGACATTGAACAGCAGTTCCATCCCATCCACATCGTCAGATAGTATGGCAGACATCATCTGTTGTCCCTTGCCATACTCACGCTCGATCGAGAGCGTCACCATTTGCGTTGCCTGGTCAAAGCATAGCCGCACAGCATGTTCTTTCTTGTCTGCCAGTACTGCCAGTCGATCCAACCGAGCCAGCAAATCATACTTGTCGAGCGTCACCTGTTTAGGATATTGATAGCGGTTCAGCAGCGCTTGGCAGTCGGGATAGTCGCCTTCTAAACATTGACACAGCAATTGTTTCGTAATACCACTATCAGTCACCGCAAACGAGACTCGATTCGATTCGCTGACAAACTGCAAAGGAGTATCGAGTTTAATTTTTTCCAAGGTTCGCGTCAGTTCTCTCAGCGCCTTGATCGGAATCGTGCAGCGAATGTCGTCAACTGGTTGTTTTGATTGGCGGCGTTTTCTCCCGATGCCACTGAGATCCAGGTTGATCATAGCGACCTGATGCCCATCGGTTGCCGTGCATTGAAGCGTTTGCTGCGTTGGCTTGAGTACCCAATGTAAGCCAGTCAGAATACGCTTTTCTTCATCCGTACAGATCGCAAACAGGGCACCCTGAATGCCTGCTTTCACCACTTTTGCTGGCAGTTCAAGCGGCTTGCCGTTGATAGCCACGATCGGTGGAAACTCATTCGCATCTATACCGCGCAGGTCGGTCACGCCGTTTTCCTCATCCACTAACTGAGCGTGGTAATCGATGGCATTGCCTGTTCCCTGAAGTGTGCTGGTTTGCGTGGTCAAGGTCAACATACCAGTCGGGCATTTACTCACCACATCTGCAAAAATCTCCGCAGGCAAGCTAATCTCACCACCATTAATCACCTGTGCTTCTAGAGCGGCGTTCAGGGTCAAGGTCAGGTCAGAAGCCGTTAGAGTCACCTGTTGCTTGGCTTCATTAGCAGACAGTAAGACATTGGTCAGCACGGGCTGATTGGTGCGGTTGGGCACAGCGGCTTTGACAAAGGCAAGGGCTTCGCTCAAAGTTTCCTGTTTACATACCAAATGCATGTGCTGTCTGATTTCAGGGTCAGCGGTTAAATTAGGATCAGCAGTCTTGGAACTGCGCCGCTTTGAGGCTGTTCGTTGGCTTGCACCGTTAGAAGATGTTTTTGTTGATCTGGTTCGTTTTTCCGTTGCAGTATTCATTCGCATCGGGATTTATTTTTGTTGCTACGTCCTGTTCTGGCGGCGGTAGCAGGAGCACATGCAACAAACTCAGCAAATCAGTACTCGTTGTTGAGCGCGGCTGGCGCTTACATACCAGAGCCGATTATGTTCCTTAACTTTGGCTTTGCGTTCTGCCGACGTGTCTGCCCGGTCCGGGTTCAAGCGTTTACTCAAGTCAGCCCCATCAATACCCACTTCTCGGAACGTCGAACCCTGTGAGTTATGGACGGTCAGGGCAAAGCAGGGGCGTACATTCGCAAAGGTTTCTAAATGCTGATAATAGCGCCGCCACAAGAAGGGTGTCCGTTTAGCGCTTGCCAGCAGTTGTTCAGCTTCCAGATCAAAGCGGGGTTGATCTGCTTCATGAAGGGCATAAAGCTGTTTCTGCAATCCCTCATCCAACTCGACGACCAAACGCCACGCCTGATAGCCTGCATAACGGTCTTCGTGGCTTTCGCGCACCGTGAACTCCGTTGAAGTCTGCATGAGGATCGTTTTACGATCCGGGGCATAAATCGGGTCACGAGCAATCAGACGCTCATGCCTCATAAAGCGAGGTGAGTGGTTGCCATACAGATGCGAGCGAATTTGCTGGTTGTAATCATCCACCTGATGATTCGTCCAGCACAACACTCGAAAGCGATCGGGGTCTTGAGCAAAGTACTGTGTGATTTGTTTGCAAGCATGTTGCAGCAGGCGAGAGCGTCTCACGAGTAATGCGCCTTGATGTTTGTTGGGAGAAGCCAAGGCAAATGGTTTAAAGGGCACTTTCGTTTTGATGACTGCCTGACGACAGGTCGTGACGAACTCCAACAGTGGGTTATCTTTACCCTGGCGCACTACATGGGTCAGTACCGCCTTGTCAGGCACGTTGAAAGCAGGCGATCGCCCCTCATTGACTGGATTTAATTGCGCTGGGTCACCCATGAGAATAATTTTGGGACGCTTGGCAGCAAAGAGCTGAGGACTGGTGCCAGCCGCGATCTGCTCAATAAAGTGCCAAAGCTGTTGATCGACCATGGAACATTCGTCAATCACCACTAAATCAAAGAGTCCGGCATAGTTCACGCCGGTCTGTTGCAGGACTTTCTCTTCGCCTCGTCGTGCCAGACTCAGCCCCATGAGAGCGTGGACGGTCATAAAGTCTACCCCTGTAATGTCTTGCTCACTTGCCATTCGGCGCAGCACATTCACGGCTTTGTGGGTCGGAGCCGTCATCACAAGGCGCTTGCCTTGCAACAGTAGTTCCTTCACAAGCTGGAAAATGCAGCGGGATTTGCCCACACCAGCATAGCCAGCCAGTAGAAACAGATAAATGGAAGTCTGGTTCATGAACCAGGAGAGCTGATCCAGAGCTTTGACCTGCTGCTCCGTCGGCTGAAACTCCGCTTCCAGCGGCAAGGTTGGCACAAGCGGCTGAGACATAATATCCCCCTCAAAAGCGATTGCCGCACCGTGCAGCGGTAGCTGGGGCGAGGCATGAGATCAGTTAGAGTTTGGCAAGCAATTTGGTTGAGTTCGGGCACCCACAAAGCTCTTTCTCGACACAATCTGCCCTAAGACCTATGAATTTGTTTGTTTTCGGTCATTAAAAGCAAGGTGTAGCAAGGTGTTTTCTCAAGATGAAGCAGATTTATTTTCAAGGACGATCCTGCCAGGTATCTGTCGATCGCTATGCCAACGGAAATATTGCCTTGTATTTAGTTGGGCTTGACTACAACGAGCTCATCGCTACCTGTACGGTCGATGTCCCTGGTTATGAACTTTTAGAAGATGAATGCTTGATCAAGTCCCATGCAGAAAATACAGGAATGCTGGAGACATTAGTTGATCTGGGGATTATAAAGGCTCTGGGAATTATGTTGCCGTATACCCGATTGGGAGCGATTGCCCATCTTTGTCAAATTGCATCAATTCCAGTAAGGTCAAATCATCTAACAGAACTTAGGATTGTATAGTTTTAGTCTAGAGTGAATAAATTATAAGAAGTAAACCAATGGATGAAATGAACTCAACGGTAGTATCGAATCATTAATCTTAAATAACAAGCTCTCAAATGTTCTGACTGCTCTAGCTCACCGTTTCCAACAGCAGAGGATTGCAGGATACTTATCAGTTTCAGTGCTCCATCTCTCAAAGGGATGGAGCACTTCTTTGTAATGCTATGGAATATAACTTGACTTTGCTCTCCAAAATAAGATTTTACCCTTATGACAACTTACCGAGTGAATAAGTCTGTGCGGCTAAACCAATGAGTCAACAGGAGCTCGATTCAACGGCACTAAAGGAGAAAGCAAAATGTCTAGTTGCACAGCTATCAATCAATTACTCAACGATCGCTACAAAATCATCAAACCTTTAGGAAAGGGCGGTATGGGACATACATTTGTTGCTGAAGACACTCAGCGCCCCAATCACCCGGAATGCGTGGTCAAACAACTGAAGCCTGCAAGTACCGATCCGAACTTTTTGGTGACTGCCAGAAGGCTCTTCAACAACGAAGCGATGATTTTGGAAAAACTGGGTCGGGCAGACGACCGGATTCCTCAGTTGCTGGCGTATTTTGAGAAGGAGGAAGAGTTCTATCTAGTTCAGGACTTCGTTGATGGTCACCCACTAACCACTGAAATGCCCCTTGGAGAGCGCTGGTCTGAAGCTCAGGTCATCCAACTTCTCAAAGACGTGTTAAGCATCTTAGAAGTAGTTCATCAGCATAGTGTAATCCACCGTGATATCAAACCTGAAAATCTAATCCGACGGAAGGACGGCAAGATCGCCCTGATTGATTTTGGCGCAGTGAAGACAATTCGACTTCATCAAGCGGCGGCTTCAGGTTTGATTAGCGTATCAATCGGGATTGGCACCCCTGGCTATATGCCAACTGAGCAAGCGAAAGGAAAGCCCCGTCCTAACAGCGATCTTTATGCATTGGGAATGATCGCGATTCAGGCGTTGACTGGAATGCTACCAACCCAATTGAGAGAAAGTGATGATGGCGAGGTGATCTGGCGCGAACAGGCAGAAGTCAGTGAGGCACTGACAGTCTTCCTTACCCGGATGGTACGTTATCACTTTAAGGAGCGCTACGAAACAGCAAGTGAAGCACTACTAGCACTGAATCAACTCTCTGCTGCGGCACAATCGGCATCACCATCAAGTCACTCATCAGCCTCATCAAGTCCGGGTTATACACCAACAGAGTTGAACGGTAGCGATGAAAAGGCATCGAACCCCCGAACTAAGCATGAAGCTAAAGCAGAAGTTTGGGTCGGTGGAAACGGCTCTGATGCCTCTTCCAGTCAGGTTCAGACTCCAACCGAACCCGTCTCCCCTAAGGCAAAACTAACGCCATCTAATGCCTCATCGAAAAAGAACGTGCTCATTGGTGCAGGGGTTGCTGTTGCGATCGCGGGTCTGATCGCAGGCGTTAGCTTCATGTCCATCAAAAACCAACAAGAGCAGTCACTCCAGCAGATTCAGGCGTTGCACGAAAGCGATCGATTCGATGAATGCATAGACAAAGCAAAGACGTTTCCGGGCTTCCAATCAGAGCTTTCTACAAAAGCACAGGCGATCGCGGGTGATTGCCAAGTTGCCAAAACGCAACAGCTTGCTTTAGAGGAGATTCAGAAGCTGAGAGCCGACAACAAACATGAGGAAGTCATCAGCAAAGCGAAAGCATTTTCTGGACCACAATCAAAGTTCTCTAAGCAAGCACAGAATCTTGCAGACGAAAGCCAGCTAGCTCTTGCTCAACAATTGGCAAAAAAAGGTAGCTATGAGAAGGCGATTGCTGTTCTGACCCAAATTGCATCAGATGCTCCTAGTGCTGTAGTTGGAGAAGCGCAGAAATTAAAGGTAGAGTGGTCTGAGCGTATATACACACTTGCTGAGGAGAAATATCAAGCAGCAAGGAATGATGAGGAATTTAAGAATGCTTTAAAGATTGCAAAAGCAATTCCTCAAGGTAGCTCCGCCTATGAGAAAGCTAAGGTAGCGATGCAGCGATGGAATCAAGCTGAACAGCAAAATAGAAGTGACGCTTCAATTGCTGAAAATGCTCTAAAAGCTAAAGACTGGGAAACCGCTCGTGCCGCTGCCAATCGCCTTGTGAGTAGCCCTGCTAAGTATTGGCAACAAAGAGCAACAACAATCATTCAAGAAGTGGACAAAGCGACCTTACCTATTTTGAAGCGTGAAGGTGTTTTAGATAATAACTCTCCACGCCGAGAGCAAGATGGAACTTCATATCAGGATTACACGTTTGAGGGTAGTGCTAATCAAGTCATAACCATCATGATGGAGAGTTCAGACTTTGATACCCGCCTCTTTCTAGTAGGCTCAAATGATCAAGTGATTGCAAAAAGTGATGATGCATTCAGGAACAACTACGACGCTGCAATTCGCAGTTTTACCTTGCCAGCGGCAGGAACCTATCGTATTCGTGCAAATGCTTACTCTCAACAGGGGCGAGGACGTTTTCTTCTGACTGTGCTCAACAGTAAGTAGAAAGTTAGATCAACGTCAAACTTCATAACCAGGAGGATGTTTAGTCATGTCTAATCTCAGCACTGTAGATCAACTTGTTGAACAGAACGAAGCCAGAGTGCAAGCATTGTCTACCGAAGCCGATCGCGCCGTTAATTGCGTTAGCAACATTGAGCAACTAATTGCCAGCCTGAACTCAACCCTAGCCTCTACAGGTCAAGAGGCACAAGCCAAAGTTGAAGCATTCAATGCTGCTCTAGAGACGGCAGAGCAGACGCTAGAAAATGACCTGCAAACCGCAAAAGAAACGTTGGATAGCTGGCAGCAAAAAGTGACCGAACTAGATGAGCAGGTAGAGACACTGACGAATGAGGTCAAAAGCCAGTTAGCAGAGTTTAGAGATCACGTTGAATCGACACTGACAGAACTAGAATCTGAGGCGGAAGCCGTTAAGACTGAGTTCGGCGAGTTGGCTCAACATGTTCAGGAAGTAGAGACGGCAGCGAGTGAGCAGGCTGAAACGATCAAAGGCAATGTTGAAGCCGTTCACGAAACAGCTAATACTGCTCAGGCTGCTTTTGTGGAGCGCAAGACCGAATTGATGGAACAGTTTGAAACGCTGGAGACAGAGCTTCAGGAAAGGCTAGAGGACATTGCCCAGGCATTTGAGACTCTAACTCAGAGCAGCACTGAAAACAAAGAAGCACTAGAAAACACGCTCGATTCCACTGCCGATGAGGTTGAGGGCGAAATTACTCAGACGTTCGCTGAAGAAGTTCAGAGCCAACTTTCTGAGTCCATCGAAACATTGCAGGGAGCGATCGCAAGCCTGGGTGATGTGGGTGAGTCAGCCAATGACTTGTTGAACGGACAACTCGGCGATGTGGTCAACAGCATCAATGACGTACTGGAAGTGGTCAAACCCGTGCTGGATATTTTGGAACAGGCGAAGAGTGTCCTGGGTTAATTTCGCTTACAACACAGTGCTCACAACACAGTAGCAAAGGAGGCTTTTAATCATGGCGATCGCACAAGAAATTAGTCAATCCCTTGACCAATCGGCTGAGAATTTAACTCAACTTTTGAATGCTCTAGACCAAGCCTATGACCAACTCACCGCCGTTTGCGAAGAGTTGGAAGCGGGTGACGAAACCCTCAGCCAAGTGCCTGAAGCCGTCAACACTGCTCTGTCCCAGTTCGGCGAGGCTTTGCAAGCGAGTGAGGAGGAACTCCAGACTCAGCAAGAAGACGTTAGTTCAACGCTAAATGAATGGCAACAGGCAGTTTCGGAGATCGGGGAAAAGCTCGATGAAATGAATCAGACGATCGAGTCAGCTCAAACGACTCTGGAAACAGAAGTGAACAACCAGCAAACAGAAATCGATGGCGATCTAACAGAAGTCAAAGCCGCTCTTACTGAGATCAAGGCGGTACTGGAGGAAACTGGGTCTGAGCTGACTCAGGCAAAGGAAACTACAGAACAAACTTGGACGGAAGTCGCGGAAGCAATTTCACAGATCCAGGAAGACTTAACGGCATTGCAATCTACTGTTGAAGGAGACTTTGAGCAGGTCGCGACGGCGGTTGGGGAGACTCATCGATCGGCGATCGAAACAGTGATGAGCGAGTTTGGTGAACAGATTAGCCAAACTCAGGTGACTGAAGTTGAAAATCACTTCAGTCAGTTTGAGACGGAGTTGACGACAGCCTACGAAACTTACAAAACTCAAGCGGGTGAGTTGGGTAGCCAATTGCAGGAACAAGCTTCTGAAGTCTTCAGTACTGTGACTGAACATTTCGAGGACTCACTAAGCGATAGTCTTCAAACCGTATTTCAGGACGCGATGGATGATGTTGTTCAATCAATCGTTACTGAAGTCGGTGAATCACTGGCAATGATGTCGGTTGGCTCAACCATCACTGGAGCGCTGACTCCCATCCTGCCAGAGATTGCAATTGCGAAGGTCGCTCTGGAAGCATTCCAAGCATTGCCATTTGTGTAATTCAAATTAAGTGCAGTGCTAGGACACATTGATTGTTGTATTCACCAGGATTTGCTAATCCTGCTCAGGTCGTACTGTCCAAAATTTGATCATATAGGAGGTTAGAACAATGGATGATGCAAGTGCAGTATTGGCTCAGGTTGCCGCTCAAACACCAGAAAAACTAAACCAACTGGTTGAGGGAGCAACCGAAATTCAAACGGCTGTTGATGAACTGGAAACTCACTTACAGGAAAAGCAAACCGAGCTAGAGTCTCTGCTTGAACAAATTACCACTGCAATCGGAGAACTGAAACAAGAAACTTCTGCCTGGCAAAGTGAAGCAGAGGGGGCGATCACTGAATTAGAAACTGACGCGGAAGCCTTTAAGGACGTTTTTGAGCAAGCGCAAACAGAATTAACGACAGAAATTCAAGCGGCTCAGGAGCATCTCACCACTCTGAAGGACGCGATCGACGAAAGCAAAGCAGCTGTGGAAACGGCACATGAAGCTACCAGCGAAGGATTGTCTCAGGTGCAGGAGAAGCTGCAAACCGCTCAAGAGCAACTAAGCTCTGCTCAAGAAAACGTCAATCAAGGGATTGAACAGTTGCAGGAAACGCTACAAACGACTGAAACGACGACTGGCGAGAAGGTGCAAACCTTAACAGAGTCAGTTGGAGAAGTGGAGCAGTCGTTGTTAGAACAAATCCAAGCAATGCAGGAGCAGTTTACAGAGTTGCAGGACGGTTTGACAAGCAAACTAACTGAGATTGTGGAAAACACGCTTCAGACCGAAGTAACCAGCTTGCTCGATGAAACTCAACAGCAGGTGGATGGTGAAGTCAAAGACCTTGGAGAGGGTGCGGTTCAACAGATCACTGAAGTGATTGGCGCAATGTCTGAACAGGTGACTGGAGCTAAGGAAGAAACCGCCTCGGGACGGGAGTTACTCGACCCATTGTTTGATCAACTTGATGGTTTTATCAGTCCGGTCGAGGATGCGATCGAGGCTGTCAAATCGGTTGTGACCAAGTTTATTCCTTGGGGTTAGTTAATCAATAGTAAACAAAAGGAGGATTGAAGCATGGCTGATTTCAACACGATCGCAAACGATACCGTGACGAAATTGACTGAACTGTTAGAACAGACAGAACAGGTGCATTCGACTATGGACGAATCACGCGAACAGCTAACCACCATCAGTGAGCAACTTGATACCAACTGGGCAAGCTTGACTGAACGGGCACAGGCTTTGTTAGAAAAAGTTGGCACTGCCAAAGAAGAACTAGCTGATGGAGTGCAGCAAGGCACTGAAGCTGTAACTCAACTCAAAAGCAAACTTGAAACTGCCAAAGGTGAATTGGATCAGGAGCTTGAACAAACCAAAACAGCGATCGGTCAACTCAGCAGCAAGGTTGAAGCTGTGCCCGATGCACTGGAGGACGTTTTTCAGACGGCTGAGGAAGCTTTCACAGCGCTAAAAGAAAAGCTGGGCGAACTTGAGCCTGAGCTGGAAGAAACCGTTTCGCAGGCTGAGGAGTACCTGCTCAATGAATTTAGCAACGAGCTAGAAACTCATCAGACTGAAATCGACGATCGGCTGACGGCAATGACGGCTCAGGTTACGGATTGTTTGCCCCAGCTTGCAGCAAACGTTGAGGAGTTTGCAGGTCAAGTTGAGGAATTGCTGACTCAACTCACCGATAAATTGCAAGAGTTGGGCGAGTCAGCCGAGCAATCGACGCAGGCTGCTATTGAACAAGTCGGTGAGTTTCAGCGAGAAGGCATTGGTGAGTTATTGAATAGTGTGAACGAGTTATCCCAACTCATGGAACAGTTCGGCAGTGTGATTGAAACTACGACTGAAACGGTCATGACCACCCAAGATGCCTTAATGCAAGGGGTTGAAACCACCAACATGGGTCTAGAAGCAGCGATCGGCGTTTTTGAAGAGGTTCTAGATATTCTCCAGCTCTAATGCCAGGTCTACTGCCAGTGCTTTCAACCCTGTTAATCGCTCACAAATATTCTGACAATCTTATCCAGGTAACCAGCCATGTCTGCCAAAACTGACAAATTAGCCAAGGGTATTCAGGACGTAAAACAATTTGTGGTAGCTCATGCCTCTAGCATGGCTTTCAATGGCATCAGCAAGGCGCTACAACAGCTTGAGACTTCACTTAGCACGGGGATGCTGATGGTTCAAATTGTCAGCCATGAGCGATCACAGGCAGAAAGACTGCAATCTTTACTGGCCAAAACAATACTCATCGAAAAGTACCAGGTGAGAGCCGATATTTTACCTGATCTGCCAGCTTTGGATGCTCCACTACCGCCGCCCACGCTGATACTTCGCTCCAGTGGTTTAACCGGACAACCGCTCTGCTATGCAGTATCGCCTGCTCAGAAGCAAGTGATTGGACGCAATCCTAATGCCGCGCAGATTCTCTTGCCAGATAGCCTTAGCCTTGTCAGCGGTTGTCATGCAGAATTTTGGTACTCAGAAGATGGCAAGTGGCAAATTCGCGATCGCAGTAGCAAAAATGGAACGTATCTTAATGGTAGTGAGCAAGCATTGGAAGGCTGGCAGCAGCTAAAAGTGGATGATCGCCTTTGCCTTGGGTCTTCCAAGAACGCAATTGGCAGTGTTACTCTAAATGTTGATGTTTCTGATCAGGCAGCTACTGCGATCGCTGAAGCCCGTAAGCTCTTGAATTGCAACGTCGTGTGTTTAATTGTAGACTTGAGCCAACCGTTTGCAGAAGGTGATCAGCGCTTCGTTGCGCAGGCGGTTCAAACCTCGCTTACTAAAGTGTTCGTGATTGATGCTACTCCTGCTGTGACCTCTCCTGTAGTAGCCAGGAAAAACTTAACTAATCTGGAGCACTGGCTTAACAGTCAGCCTTATCGCGCTCAAATCGAGTTAGTTCCCCTATTATTGCAACCGATTGCTCCCATCCCAGGAGCAACTGTGTGGATGCCCCATGCTCAACCTAAATTCGAGCAGTTCTATCAGATTCTAGAAACTCTAGCAAACGACAAGGCAGAGGAGATGCTGCTTCAGCGAGTTACCACTCAGTTGCTGATGCAGATAGCTGCAATTGAAGCGGTGCTGAGCAATCAAGCAACAGAGCTGACTCAACAATTGCAGCAGGAGGAAGAAAAGCTGCTAGAGCTTAAACCCGCAGTCCTGAGAGAACAATTGAGGAAAACACTGGCAAAACTTAAAGAGGATAAAGATCAATTCTTTAAGCAAGCAAAGGATGACATTAGCCAATCCAAAACAGCATTGCTTAACGGTTTGATCAAAGGTAGCCTGACTCATAAAATTCAGCAGTTTTCTAAGGATTTGCAGCCTCAAGTGGTGAGCGATCGCTCTGGCTACCGTCAAATTCAGTTGCAAATTGATGATTCTGAAGATGTGCATACAGTTGCTACAAGACTCTGTAGATCTGAACTTCAGAGATGGTTCCATTCCGAATGGCACAAAGTCTGCAAACATCACAATGGAGATGGACTGCAAGGACTGTATCAGCGCAGTTATGCAACGCTAGGCTTTATTCCAAATTTTGATCTAGCAAGTATCTGGTTAAAAGATGCTTCCACCGTTGATGATCAACCTGTCTTAAGTACTCCAGTAGTAGAACTAGCTTGCGAATCTCGATTCAAGCAGCCCAGCCTATTCGGTTATCTGTTTAAGAATATCAAAGGTC
This sequence comes from Stenomitos rutilans, assembly GCF_059505485.1. Classification (NCBI taxonomy): domain Bacteria; kingdom Bacillati; phylum Cyanobacteriota; class Cyanophyceae; order Leptolyngbyales; family Leptolyngbyaceae; genus Stenomitos; species Stenomitos rutilans. The sequence goes on along the minus strand of NZ_JCACKR010000085.1, from coordinate 22,734 downwards.
AGGTTATATCATCGCTTGCAACCTTGATGCTGGTTGTGCAGATAGTTCCAGACGAAGTTCTTGGTAGCAAAATAAACCCCAATCAAAACAGCAATTCTGGTCAGGCTACTAATCCAGCTCAGGTAGTCAAAGAAATCAAAAAATCTCTACTGATTGCGCTGTTACCAACAGTTGCCATCCTAAGTTACGTCTCATACAAACATGACAGGGAAGTAAAACTGGAAGAAGAAACTGAGAAGCTTCAGAAAGAGACAGTCAGTTATTATCAATCACTCACAAAGAATCTGACTGAACAGTTGGAGATGGACTTGCGAGAGGCTTTAGAGGGTGAGGAGAAGCGATTTCGGGAGACACTTGAAATTGTCAATGAGCAGGGCATAGCTCACTTGAGCGAACTCGAAAAAAATCAGACCCAGGCAAAAGCTCAGATTGAGTCGCGTAGAAAGGCTCAACAGGTTGCTTTAGAGAAGGATCAGGCTGAACTCCAAAGACTGAGGCGCGATGTTTCTACCAGCAACAAAGTGGCTCAAGTCAAGGGCTAGTTACACCTGCCAAACTCTAACTGTGTTATGCTCACAGCCACCAGCAAGCCTCTGACCATCAAAGCTAAAGGCGATGCTCCCTAACTGCCAGGGTTGACCCGGAATCACTCGAATTTCCTGATTCGTTTGCAGGTTCCAGAGCCGAACAGTTTTGTCATCAAGAGCGATCGCCAGCAGTATTCCATCTGGGCTAAACATCAAGGCGTTTGCAGGAGAGCGAAAGACTGATATTGTTGAAGTTTCCTCTCCAGTATCAAGGTGCCACAGCTTGATGGTTCGATCGGCACTCCCGCTGGCTAGCACTTGGCTATCCGCGCTAAACGCCAGAGCAGTGACTGCCATCTTGTGCCCGGTCAGCGTTTGAGTCACCTCAGTTGTTACCAAATCCCAAAGCTTGATGGTTTTATCGGCACTGCCGCTAGCAAGCAGGCTCTCATCGGGGCTAAATGCCAGAGCATTAACACCCATGTTGTGACCAGTGAGTATGCGGACTTCCCCACCTGTATTAACATCCCAAAACTTAATCACTTTGTCCGCACCCGCACTGGCAAGAAGTTGGCGATCAAGGCTAAAGGCGATCGCGTTAACGGCTTGTTTATGCCCCGTGATCGTCAAAACTTCTTCGCCTTCATCGAGATTCCAAAGTTTGATGGTTTTGTCCGCACTTGCACTGGCAAGCAGATTTCCATCAGCACTAAATGCAACTGCACGAACGTCTTCTGAATGCCCTTCAAGCGCATAAATTGTACTATCGTTCGCTAAACTCCACAGACTCCTTTGTGCAGGTACAGTGGCAGCAGTTGCTGAACCACTAGAGGTGCTTGTCGTAATCAGACGAGGTGGTGACGTTGGAACACTTGCCGAGGCTGGTGGTGGGGACAAGGTCTGGCTTAGGAACGGGATTGGTTCAATGGAAGTGTCTGGTTTTTGAAGAGTTTGGTCGAACTGAGAACGTTCCTGAGACTCAAACAAGAATTCGGGTCCATCTTTGCCGAGCATGATACGATCGCCTGACTGTAAAACTTGACAGCCTTGCAACCGTATTCCATTGACATAGGTGCCATTTGCCGAGTTGCGATCGCAGAGTTCCCATTGCCTCTCTGCACCCGGTTCAATCGTCCGAATCGATGCATGGAGCCGAGAAACAGAAGGAGAGTCAACCATAATACGGCAGCTTAAATCACGCCCCAAGGTCGTTTCGCTGTCTGTCGTAAGTATATAGACCGCACCTTCGGCTTTGTTTGAATTATCTGCGGCAAAGCGCTTGAGTTGAGCAACCATCTGTTTTATCATCGCCAATTCGTCAAGCTTATCAGGTCTTTGTTTTGCCAGTGAATAAACTAACCTTCTCAGACCAATGAGTAAACAGAGGGATGAATGATTGAGATGCTGAGACCCCTCTGTTGTCTAGAAAAGTAGTCCGATATTCACTTTGAAGCAGGATGATAAAGCCCCATGAGAAAACTTCTGCGATCGCTACTCAACAAACTTTACTCCCACCAGCCACAGCTTGTTAGCCAAACGGCTACTCCAATGTGTCTATTTACATCGCTCCCAATTCTACACAGTAATGTCACGCAGAAACTAATTGATGACTCACTTAAAGAGTTGCAGATTCAATTGAAGGCGAAAAACTATCTTACAGAACTAAGCAGCAGCTTTGATACTAGAGTTGAAAAGGCAGTTAAGGATTTCCAACACGATAATGACCTACATGAGGATGGGATTGTTGGTCCCCTCACATGGGCTTGCCTATACCATCCACAGCTTTCTCCACATGAGAAGAAGATAACTTCAGAGAAACGAAAGGCAATTGAGGAACTTCATGTCTTACTTAGAAAGGAGGGCTTCTCAATTCGCGATCTTAATGGGCAATATGGCAGAGATACCGAAAGGTCCGTGCGCTCCTTTCAAAGAACCTATGGGTTAAAGCCTGATGGGATGGTTGGTCCGTGGACTTGGGCGATTTTGTTAGGAGTTCGCCACAAACCAGAGCAAGGATTTCCAGAGAGTGTTTACTTGTTACTGCGTCAAAACCTGCACTTGCTAGAACAAGTTGTTATGATTGGCTGCATTTTTGTAGGGATATACTTCAGTCCGCTTCCTGGTAACAAACCGCCATTGCCTGAAACATTAATTACTGCCTATGCACTTGCCTGCGTAACACCCGTAGTGCTGAATTTGCTTAAGATACAGCGATTTTGGAAAGCAAACCCACTAATTCTACAATACGCTCCCTATGCGTTGACAGGAATTCTTTGGAAACCCATCTTCAACGTTGTTCTAGCTCGTATAAATGCCACTTGACGCTGTAAATCGTTCCCATATCAGGAGTCAAACCAATGTTTCTTGCAGAACTTTTCACTAATCCCATCTTTTTTTTCAGATACGTTGCGATCGTCATTGTTTCAGTCAGTGTGCATGAATTGGCTCATGGTTGGGCAGCCGTTGCCCAGGGAGACGACACACCACAAAGAACAGGACACCTCACGCCCAATCCATTGGTTCATATGGGTTTGGAATCAATCATCTTCCTTTGTGTTGCCGGAATCGCTGTAGGACAGATGCCTGTAAACCCTGCGAAGTTTCGCTCTCCTCGTACGGGTAATATACTGGTCTCTGTCGCAGGTCCATTCTCTAACCTGGCATTGGGACTTCTCTGCATTATCGCGATCAACCTGATTGTAACAACATCCTTTGCCCACCTATGGAGCGTAAATTTCTTCCTCCTGGCAGCCCAAATCAATTTCGTACTGTTCCTATTTAACCTTTTGCCAGCGCCACCACTGGATGGATTTCGTGTTCTTTGCGAATTTTTCCCAGAATTTAAACAGTTAGATGACACGATCGGGTTATTCCTACTGATGATTCTGTTGCTGATGCCTAACACTGTTACTGGATTAGTCAGAATAGCGGATATTGCGATCGAGGCAATGACGGGACTGTAAATGGCAAATTTTTAGGCGAAAGCGATCACAAAATCTAACTACTATAGGCTTCAATCTTTTTAGATTGAAGCCTTCGCATTTTTGACTTTTTCCAAAGCAAATATATACTGTTACAAAATAATTTCCGATCACAAATAGAAGTTAAACGGGAAGATGCTTTAGATTTGTTTAGACTTAGCGCTGAAGATTAGACAGGACGGAAAAGCGAATATCCCTATTGGTTCTTAGCAAGTTCACTATTTTATGATTTGTCAGGTTTTTGCTCATAAAGTGTTTAAATGAGTAACCATGGCTGCCAGAAAATAATGCGAGTGCCGAATTGTTTAAAGGATGAATAAACCAAAAATATCCTACCAACTAATTGATAGAGAGCTTCAAAGTAAGCTATCAACTCACTTAAGGAGAAACCCATGAAGGCACAATTTTCGTTTCGTTTCATCAAATCTCGCAACTTGCTTCTAGCAGGTTTGACGGCTCTCATAACTTCAGTTCTAGCGCAGCCAGTTCTTCCAGTTTTCGCTGCGGACAAATCTGTTGATCAAAGAACATACTCTGACTATACGAACAACAAGTACTACTTGGTTTTCTGTGCTCGTGGTGGTTCATCAACAGGTCATGCGTTTGTTGTCTGGGGAATTCAAGATAGCGGCAGAGGTACATCTACTTATAAAGCATTTGGATTCTACCCCTCACAAGGAACAGGGGCTTTTGGTCAAGTTCCAGGACAAATTCGGAATGAAGCGTTTTCTGGGAAAATGAATAAGATCACGGATAGGCTCATCGTACAAGTAGACAAAGCTGTGTATGACCGCACGCAAAGAGCTATTTCTGAATGGCGTACAACAAACTACGACTTGTTCAGCACTAACTGCATCAATTTTGTGATGAGTGTTGCTCGTGACGCTGGTTTGAGAGTACCACAGCGGGATTCTACTACATTTCCTTCAGACTATGTGCAAGCTCTTATCAATGCGAATTGATGAGTTCTAATGTGTTACCGAATTGCCTCTAGCACTTTCTCTACTCAGGCAATTCATCTTTCTGCTCAGCTATCTAAAACACGATCGTTCACCCAATCTCTTTTGGATGGGCGATCGTGTTTTAATTTCTAGCCACGCGGTCGTCCTGTTCCATCCTCTTGATTAGGCGATCGCATTTTTTATGTGTGAATAAAGCTTGATTAATTTACCAATTAAAGAATAAGCGTCAAAGATAATTACTTTTGGAGACTCAACATGAATGCGAATTCTGTTTGCCTGACCATTCATCTGACCGACTGCACCATGACTGACGAAGAACGCAACGATGCTACGCGCCGCTTACTGCAACAGTTAAACACAATGGATGAGGTCAGTGCTGTCCATCGAGTTGCTGATCCAAAGCCAGCTCCAGGTCATAAAGCGATTGCGGGCACATTGATTGGTCTACTAAGCGCCGAGGCGACGGCTGGAAATGCCTTCAAGGTGCTAGCGTTTATGGGCGATCGCTGGGGCGACAAACCGATTGCACTAGAGATCGAAAGCAGCGGGCGCAAACTCAAAATTACTGCCAGTAGTCGGGAAGAATTTGCGATCGCCTTGAAAGCTGCTCAAGACTTCATTGTTGCCCAAGAAGCCATTCAAGCTACCACTCAAGTATCGACTCAGAAAGACCTGTCACTAGCATAAACCCACTTCAGAAGCCCAACTATTTAAACGGTTGGGCTTCTGGATAGTCTTTATCTCTCCAGCAATGTCATTCATACAGGAAGCCCGCCATGCAGAAACTTGCCCTGGTGATCGGAGTTAGTGAATACGAATCAGGTTTGCCCCCTTTGCCTAGTGCCATCAGAGACGTGGAAGCAATGCGGCGAGTGCTAGAACATCCAGAAATGGGCAACTTCAACCAGGTGAAGTCACTGCTCAACCCTGATCCAAAAACGATGGAAGAAGAGATTGAAATCTTGTTTTCAGGGCGTACTCGAGAGGATTTAGTCGTACTATTCTTTTCTGGGCACGGCATTTTGGATGAAAAAGACAAGCTCTACTTTTCCACCCGCACCACGCGGAAATTAACAGGGAATAACTTTGTTAAAACCAGTATGGTGTCTGCCCGGTTTGTTCAGGAGCGCATGAGCGATGCTGGCTGCCAGCAGATCCTGATCTTAGATTGTTGCTACAGCGGCGCGATCGCGGATGGTCTGCTCATGAAAGGTGATGAGATTCTGGATGTAAAAGTAGATGTAAAAAATCAGTTGAGCGGAGAAGGAAGAGCCGTTCTAACTTCTTCTACAGGAACCCAGTACTCACTTGCGGGTAAACAAGACGGCGAGTTGTCGGTCTATACGCAGTACATCGTTGAAGGCATTGAAACGGGTGTGGGAGACGCAGATTGCAATGGGCAGATTTCAGCCGTGGAACTGCACAACTATGCCAAACGGGAAGTGCTAGCTGCAACAGAGAACGCCATGCACCCTAAGATTTATTCCATTGGTGAAGGCTTTAACATTATCATTGCGGAAGCACTCAAAAAAGACCCCGAACAAATCTACTGTGAAGAAGTGCAGCGCTTTTGCCAGAAAGGAAAACTCTCGCTCATCGGCACACTCCGCTATCGCGATCGCAGAGTCCTCTGTGCCTTGAGCCGCACTCTCAAGTTAACAATTGAGCAGGCAACCGCAATTGAACGAGAGGTGCTGCAAGCGCACCGTGAGCGGCAGCAAAAATTGCGACTGTTTTGGCAAATCGTGGAACCGATTCTGGCTGGAAAGGAACCCGTCACCAGCGACACTCGCCGCACGCTGCTGCGCCTGCAACGGATGCTCGACTTGCGCCTGGAAGAAATCGATCCCGCCTTGGCTGGCTTGCTCAACCCAAATCTCGGTCAACCAGCTAGCCTGCGGAAACAGGTTCGCCACTATCCGAGATCGCGCCATTGGTGGCTACTGCGAGGCTTGCTTGGGGTGGGAGCAGCCTTGTCGATCGGTGCGAGTAGTTTACCTCTACGCCTCGATCAGTATCTTCCTGCTCCCATAGCCGCCACGCTACACACTGGCTATCTCCAACTGTCTGAGGTATCAACCCAACTGAGTACAGAGCTTTTTCCTGACACGTCAATGTCTTTACTCCCTGAAATCACTTGGCAGATGATGAATGGGATGCGTGCTGCAATTCACTCAACTGAGCAAGCCACTCACCAGACGCAGGCAGCAAAAAGATACGACCAAGTGAAAGCAGGAGTTGCTGCCTGGAAAAAAGCTAACGGTCACTGGACAATTCTGGTGCAACAGGTGCGGCAACAATATATTGCAGGCGATGATGCTACAGAGATCAAGGTACTAAAGGATATGATTGCCCAGCAGCGTCGAGCCAATTTAGAGTGGCAATCGGCTCGGCAATATTTAGCAGCCCTAGAGTTAGCAAACCAAGCTAATCTCGACCAAATCAAGCTTGAGCAACAAGGAGACAAAACCAAGCAAGCTTGGCAATCCGTTGCCTCGAAGTGGCAAGAGGCTAGCCATCGCATGAACTCCATCCGCTCTGGTGCGTCTGCTGAACGGGGACAGCAGAAGGCAAGGGAATATCAGAATTATGCCAAAGTTGCTGACAAACAAGCCCAAAGACTCTGCAAGCCTTTGGGAAGTTGCGGTAGGTAATAATTCAGGGAAGCGATCGCCCCCTCTAATCTTTTGGATAGACGCTTACTGAGGTCGAGCGTATAGAAAATCTGCAAGATTAACGTATATTTCTTCGTCTAAATGAATAGTCAATGTTACATTAGCTCATAGTCTAGCTGAAACGATGCAATTTGCTTTGACACCGCCTTAGCGGTTCTTAATTGAGATCATTTATGAGACTAGATCATGTGGCTTGGTTAACTCAGGGGTTTGTCGCCTGCTCTTTACTCACATTGAGAATAGCCCAAGCCCAACTTAAGCTTGATGAGGTATGGGGGACTCCACAAAAAAGGAGTCTTGTCGCACAAGCATCTGAGCAAAAGACCGTTAATGAGGGAAAACAATGCCCTACCCCAGTAGACCCGGTAGAAACTGGACCGCTTGATGTGGAGCTTCCTCCCAATGTGGTTTCTGTCGCTCTAGTCACGATTCAGGGCAATACTGTTTTTAGCAAGGCTGAATTTAGGCAAGCGATACAGCTAATTTCGCAGTCGCAGGCGGCACAGACTTTTACTTTGAAGCAGTTCAGCAAAGAGGTGGAAAACGCAGTTACTCAGCTTTATCTGAAGCGAGGCTACATTACTTCGTTAGCGTTCGCTCAACCGTTAGAAGACATGCCAAAAAGTCCTTCTCGCAGGAGCCTCAAGATTCAGATTATAGAAGGCAGGTTAGCGGAGATTCAGGTTGAGGGACTCAGGCGGTTAAGACCATCCTACATTTGTGATCGGATTCAGTTAGGGACGACAAGTCCACTCAATACGACTCAATTAGAAGATCAATTAAAATTACTTCGAGCCGATTCGTTATTAACAAATATCGAGGCTAGTTTACGGGCATCAGGAGTATCTGGTCAAAGTAAGCTTACAATTCGGGTAGTCGAAGCGCCTCCTTTTAGCAGCGGCTTTAGCATTGATAATTACTCTCCGCCTAGTGTAGGTTCTGAACGATTGGGCATTGAGTTACGTTACCGCAATTTAACTGGGATTGGAGATGAGATTTCAAGCTCTTACTATCACTCAACGACTGATGGTGTTGATAACTTTGATTTTGCTTATCAAGTTCCTTTAAACCGCATGAACGGAACCTTACAACTTAGAGCTGCACCTAATCGCAGTAACGTGACTCAGCCGCCGTTTAATGAGCTAGGCATTCGGGGAAAGCAGGAGCTGTATGAAATCAATTTTCGCCAACCTTTAGTACGCTCGATCGCCAAAGAATTTGCTGTATCCCTTGGTTTCACGTATCAGAATGGGCAAACCTTTCTGTTCGATCGATTGCCTAATCCCTTTGGCATCGGTCCCGATGATGATGGGGTCAGTCGAACCAGTGTGATTCGATTTGGTCAGGATCTCACGCTACGAGATACTCAGGGCATTTGGTCTTTTCGATCGCAGTTTAATTTTGGTACAGGCTTATTTGATGCCACGACGAATGAGTCACCCATTCCTGACGGGTATTTCTTTAGCTGGTTGGGGCAAGTGCAGCGAGTGCAGCGGCTTGGCAGTGCTCAGCTGTTGTTGATTCAAGCGGATGTACAACTGACACCAAACAGTTTGCTACCCTCTCAGCAGTTTGTTATTGGTGGTGGGCAATCGGTGCGAGGGTTTCGGCAGAATGCAAGATCGGGAGACAATGGGCTTCGGTTTCTCATTGAAGATCGGATTGCTATACAGCGAGATGATTCGGGAGTGCCCACAATTCAACTTGCACCATTTTTTGAGTTGGGAACGGTTTGGAATCAAGCAGATAATCCCAATCAGCAATCGGAGCAAACTTTTCTAGCAGGGGCAGGACTAGGGCTGTTATGGAATGAAGCATTAGGTCTTCCGGGTCTTAGCCTACGGGTGGACTATGGTATTCCATTGGTGAATCTGAGCGATCGAGGTAATAATGCTCAAGATAAAGGATTTTACTTCAGCGTTCGCTACCAACCCCGCTAGCAGGAAGCAAGGCTGATTATTATATTCTTCACCTACTCTTACCAGGGACTACCAACCATCGTAAAGCTCGCCCAGTTATAGGGGTGCTGGAAGAGTTGTTGTGTCTCAGGTACCTTCCCGCTCGGCAGGTTGAGAGGAATTGGTATCCTTCCTGGTAAGACCAACTGCTTGTTCTCAATCTTGACATCGCCTTTTAACATAGCAATTTGTGCTTGCTGAAGCGCTTGTGCCTTAATCGGTGCTGCTCTCAGCTGCCTGTAGAATTCGGTTGTCAGTGCAAAACTTGGCATATCTCCCACTGTCCAGAGACTTGCTAAAGCTGACTGAACGCCCGCTTTAGCCGCTAGCCCTGCAAAGCCCAGTTCAGCTCTTTCATCCGGGACAGCTGTCTCGCATGCACTGAGAATTAGCAGGCTAACAGGAGGATCACTGAGTCCTGCTGACTGCACCTGATCGAGCTTGAGCTGATTGTCTCGCCAAAATTGGATGTAAGCTTCGTTCAGTCGCGCTGCTTCAAACTTTGCATGAGTGGCTAAGTGAACAATGCCATAGCGCTCTTTTAACCGCTGCGTCTTCAGGTTACTGGGAGTAAAATCCTGATTTATAAGTGGTTTGCCAGCCCACAGATCTCTTGTAACGATTTCTATCCCAAGCAATGCAAACGGCAGTGGGTCTTGCCTTTCAAAAGTTGCTGTGCCCATTGCCAATAGTTGAGCGTCTTGGATTGGTTTATAACGAGTATCAGTCAGGCTAAAGCTAGGCATCAAACCGATGCTGTACTTTTCAACTAGATGAAACGGGTTTCCCTGCTTAGGCTGTTTGTTGTAGAGGGCCGCAAAGGGAATAGAGCGCACCTGAATGTCTGCAATAAAAATCAGATTGTTAATTCCTTGAGCGTCTAGCTCCTCTTCTAAGGGAGTGATGAGCCACTGGTAGAGTTCAGCACCATGAGTTTTATAAGAAGAGTCATCTGTAGCGGTTTTGACAGCTTTCAGAAACTTCTCGGCGACTTCTCCTACTTGAAATCGCGTAACCTCCCGAAACTGCCGACGAACAACATTACCTTTAGCGGTAACAACCACCAGTTCTAACTGATCGCTGGGTTGACGCTTCGACGTTGGTTGAGCTTGATTGTCGGCAACCCCATTAAGCGGCAATCCTTGAGAGTTAAATTGCCAGAGGACTTCTGCATCGCGTGAGGCTTGGATTTGTTTTGCTTGGTTAGGAGATGACGCTGGTGAGTTACCTGCGGCAGTGAAGCTGATGTAGATGACAGCAGGCTTTACGCCAGTTTTGGCTGTGATTTGGCGAAGTTCGCTCTGGATGTCTGCCACGGAGACACTGCGAGGCTTATTCGGGAGTTCTCCCAAATACTGCACATACTGTGAAGTAAAGTCCGAATCGGGACTGTAATTGATCGCTGCAAGGTCGTCTTTACCAGTTGCTGGGGAATTGCCCGTCCTGTTAGGTTGTTGGCAGGTGGAGGCTTCGCAGGTAACTTGTGGGGGCGTAGTGATGATGCGAATATTGTCTTGGATGTAGCTGCCTTGGAAAGAACGTGGGGGAAGAATGCTGTTTGCTCCAGTAGTGATGGCTTCAGCTGTACCGTTTCGAGCGGCACTGCCAACAACAAAGGGAGTGAAGGAGAATCCACCACCATGACGAATGGTGATAGCCCCGCCACCTTGCCCACCTGCGGTAGAGATGCTGGCAAGGAGGTTGTTGCGATCGACAAAGGAACCAATAGCGCGGAAGAATCTACCCGTGGTGATGTCTACATTGCCGCCTACTGTACCACCCTGAGTATTGATGCCAAATACCTGCACATCCCTAATCGGGTCAATGAACACATCGCCGCCCTTGCCAAGGGTAGAACTAGAATCTAACAAACCCGTTGTCACATTGGTACGAGCAATCAGAGTAATAGCACCACCATCTCCTACCGTGGAACTAGAGTTCAGATTTCCGGTACTAATTGCCCCTGTCCTGGCATTAAGGCTGATCCCTCGACCCGGATTAATAATGTCGCTTGTAATAATGTTTTGGTTGGCGAGCAGGGCAATTGTGGCATTACCGATGCCGTTGATCGTACCGCCCCTGGTATCAATAGTATTGGCTTGTAAGGTGACTGGGCTATTAAAGGTTGTGTCTCCTCTTAGAATAATGGCACCACTATTGAGAGCAATGTTGTTATTGCTAGTATTGATACGAGCTTCGGAAACGGTATTGTTGATATTCAGAGTAATGCTTTTACTAGCCGTTAGAGTAACTTGTCCACCGGGTGCAGGAAAGGTTGAATCAGAGGCAGCTAAACTTGTTTCTAACGCTATTTCTCCCGCAGTAAACCTTATATCTCCCCCTCTGCCAGCCGAACCCCCTGTCCCCAATACTCGACTGTACGATCGGATCAAAGTATTAGGCGGTCTAAATAACAGGTTAATGATCCCGTTTGTGGAGTCAGCGTTTAATGAAATTGAACCCCCATTGCCTGCCTGACTCGGATTGGCTGCACTAGGAGAATTAGCTTCGGAAAGAGACTGGAGGGAACTCACGGCGATGTTGCCCTCAGGTGCGTTCAGGGTAATATTGCCGCCGTTACCAGAACTACCAAAAGCGGCGATAGATCTGGCATCTAAGCGATCAGCAGAGATATTGCCGTTGCGAGACTCAATAAAGATATTTCCAGCATTTTGAGCGGTACCAGAACCTGTTGATTGAGAATAAGTCGATATTTGATCAAAAACCGCAACACTGCCGTTACCGGCTCTGACTGTAACGGCTCCACCATTGCTCGAATTGGTAGCACTTGTAGAAGCAGTAGAGATGGAAGTACCATTGGTGATGACACTGCCATTAGTAGAGAACAGCGTAACGTCTCCTCCATTCCCCAAGGTGCTAGTTGCAAATATATTGGCACCAAGGGTAATATTACCACCAGCATTGAGTGTGATGGCTCCAGCACTGCCCGTTGTAGCACTTGTGTCAAGCTGACCAACTGCGATATTGCCATTACTAGTAAGGGTAATTGGCTGCCCCGGATTGGTAATATTCCCAACTGTTATTTGATTTGCTTGAAGTGTGAAAGGAAAGTCTCCCGTCGTGGATAACGTTCCGCCTGTGTGGTTGAATCTTGCAACATTGAAGTTGACAGGTTCCGTAAAAGTGATATTGCCAGTTAGATCTATAACGCTGTTGCTATTTGGAACGATTGAGCCCTTCCCACGTAAGTCAATACCTTGCGCTCCCTGCGTCCCTGTACCCTTCAAGGTGATATTGCCACTTCCAGTCGCTTCAATCGTAGCCCCATTGGATAGGAAACCTCCAACAGTAATTCCAGGACTGATTCCTTCAGTTCCAGCGATTCCCTCTAGAAAAATACTGCCTTTACCCGTTGATATAATTCTTTGATTAACTCTTTGAATGTCACTGCTAAGATTAATTCCTGGACTAGGACTTCCAGTTCCCCCCACTCCACGAATCCTAATAGAGCCATCCTTTGAACTAAGAGTGCTGTCTCTGCCCAACCCGAAACCACCGCCATTGGCAGAACTAACTCCGCCAATCCCTTCAACTTCAATGTTTCCAGTTCCCTCCGCAGCAATTATTGCCGGAAGACCAGCGAGTACACCACTAATTTCAATACCTCCATTTTGTGCTCCCGCTGCAAAACTACTACCTTTCCCCTGTAGCGTAATGTTTCCTTTTCCAGGTATTATACTCGTGGTTGTAACCGCACTACTCTGAATTGAAATTCCTGTGTTAAAACCCTCTGTACCATTTGAGATCCCCCTGAGCGTAATATCTCCATCTACTACATTGATGGTGGAAAAGTAAAGTAAAGTACCTGTATTTCCTGAAAGACCAGTTCCAGAAGTCCCTTGTATACTGACAGAACCGCTGCCACTAGACCGAATCGAGTTACCTTCAGCGTTGAGTCCCAAATAAACTCCTACATTAAAATCGCCTGTACCATCTCCACCTCCTCGACCAGTAAGCTGGATACTTCCGTTTTGTGTAGTGATCTGCGATCGTGCCCTGGTGGAAATTCCAATACTCCTGTTTGCGCCCGTACCACCTGTACCAACCAACGTAATCGAACCGTTATCAACTGCTTCGAGAATGGTATCTGGATTGATAGCAATTCCATTGTTTGCATTCACAGTTCCGTCTGGATTAGTGGCAGTTCCTCCTACGCCCGTCAGAGTAATACTGCCATCCCTAGTATTGATAGTGCTTGCATTCAAAGTAATTCCATCACTGTTAGCAATGGTATTTAGCCCTTTACCACTTGCTGTAAAATTACCGCCGTTGGTTGTGATGATGCTACCAGTGATGTTAAGCGAACCACCGCCCGCATTATCAGCATCAGCGGTGAGAGTAACATTGCCTCCATTTGTCGTAATGTTCGCACCAGGGTTAACAGTAATGTTTCGATTTGCAAGTAGGGTCAAGCTAGAACGAGTATTCCAGGCAATTGGTGCATTTACCGTAATATCCCCCAACCCTGCCAATCCTGAAGCTGTGGTTACAGTGACATTACTCAAGGCTAATTGGTTTTGTAAATCTGTATTTGAGATATTTGAGGGCGTTGTAGCAGCATCCTGAAAAATAGCGCCACCAGTCACAGTGCCTGTTGTTGGTGCTGCACTAATAGTGATATCTGTTGGATCAAGTAATAAAGTCCCCTGCCTACCGTTCACGGCTCGTAAATCTGCTAACCCTTTGAAATCAAGCTGGTTTTTCCCAGATACTTCTGAGAATCCTCCATCTCCGCTGATAATTCCACCATGTGCTGAGATGCTGCCATAAAAACGAGTCGTGTTGTCTGCCCAGACGATAACTCTTCCCCCACTACCTGTTTGCAATGCATCTGCATAAATAGCAGAATCCTTACTAACAAACGTTTGAGATGCATTGGGGACACTACCTTTTCCCTGGTAATCACCCCCAATCCGAATAGAGCCGCCACCAGTGACTCCAGAGACATTGAGATTGGTAGAGAGTAGCCCGACACGATCGCCTAGAACATTGATCGTTCCTCCAATGTGCGATTGCGATGATGCATCAATCTTGCCAGAAGCAATTGCTACCCCTGCCTCAGCCGAAATACTCGTGTTAGAACTAGCTAGTTGAACCGTTCCATCATTACTTGCCGCCAGCCCTGTATTGATGCCTGCACTACCGACCGTCAATAAGCGCGGTAGCGCATCAATCGGCAAATTCCAGTTTTGTGGTTGATTGCTACCTGCTACTAGCGGCTCAATCTCCAAACTCAGCGGATTTCCCGGTTGGCTGATCCGCACCAGGTTTTCACCCGGAATTGCCGCGATCGTAATTTGCCCTCCTGGCGCAGAAAGTTGCCCGGTGTTGACAACCGTTCCTCCTAGCAAAGATAAATCTTTGCCTTGTCCTACTGCTAAATTGCCTGCATTGATGATCGCTCCAGGCTGACCCATCGTGAACGCAAAAGAACCCGGCGTTCCAATCAGAGATGCATAGTCATTAGAACCCAGTGCATTAAACCAGCGATCTCCGAGCCCAATTCCGTTAGCAGTGGTTGCTAAGAACGAACCGGGTACATTTAAGCTGGCGTTTGCACCAAACACAAACCCTGCCGGATTCATTAAGTACAGATTGGCATTGCTGCCTGTCACCTGAATCAAACCATTGATCACAGATGGATTGCCACCCACCACTCGTCCCAAAATATTTCGAGTCGCAGGATTCGAGAGAAAATTGGCAATCTGCTGTTGGTTTAGCCCAAACTGGGTAAAGCTATGAAACAAATTCGCCTGGTCTCTAGAAAGCTGCCCTCCACTGATGTCAAGTCGGTTGCCATTTGGAGCGATGATCGTGCCCGTTCCATCCGGTGCTGGTGTAATTGACTGCGCCTGCCCGTAGCCAACCTTGACACTCCATGCCGAAACTAGCGCGATCGCCAACAAGCTGATGCGTCTTGCCATGCAAACTCCCTCTATGCCAGTGAAGTTGAACAGAGAACTTTATAAAGCGGCTGGAAACCGAACGGGTTGCTGTTATTTTATTCCTTCAGAGGCCTAATCTCAACGACAGGTTTTGCCGCAACCTGCTCGAATCCCAATGATGTTAATAAAGCACGCCAGTCAGCCGCAATTTCAGCATCGCTGGGATTCGATCGCCGTAGATCTCCAAGAACCGTCAACGCCTCAAACTGAATGTTTTCCTTGATGTAGAGCTTGGCACGATCCCTTGGTTTTGCTTTCTTCAACTGAGCCGCAAGGTTAGCGCTGAGTTTAGTACGCTGTATCCAGCCCCTCACGAACAGGTCTTTGGAAGGATCTTCGCGATCGCAACGCACTGTAAACGTCCACAAATAGTTTTTGTTCACCTGAAGCGACTTCGACAACTGCAACCCAACCACTCCAGTTGATACATCCACAACGGTGACTGGCTTGGCATAGATTTGCTTACCCTGTTCATCCTGTAGCTGAAACTCTCCAGGTTGGTTAGCCGTAAGCTGGTAAGGAATGTGAAACCAGAGGGTCGGATATTCAGCATCCGTCAAGCCCCAAACCACTGTGCTCCCGGTAGTGGACTTGCCCAGCGGTGCTAACGCTGTAAGGGGAACGCGGACTGCTCGACAACCTTCGCCTGCTTTGCCTCCAGACTCAACATTTGTAGGCGGACTAGTCGGAGGTGGTACTTGTGCTATATTCTGAGCCACTTTTTGATCCATGGGTGGTCGTTTCGATCCGCTTAATTGCGCTTGTTTCGCTTGTGCTAGATATGAGCCGTTAAACGAGCTGCACAGTACTACGGTTAGTACAAGAATTGGCTGTATCCGAGTCATGTCTCGAACTCCTATCGTGATGAATATCGTTGAGCTTGCAGCATTCTGTAAACTAGGACGCTACCGCTTGTTAGTAGTAGAACAAACATTGACGGAACCAGTGGCAACCAGCCACCTTGAATAAAGAAAAAATAGCAGAGTCCGTACAATGCACTCAGCATGACAAACTCAGCCAATCCCAGGAGGGATGGTAACCTGAACCACCAAGTCACCATCCCTCCTACCAATCCCCAAGTTAAAACCCAAAGGGCATCCCCCCACCAGGGCAACCACCACAGGAGTGATCGTTCCTTAAGGGCAGCACTTAGAAGCTGGCTGACCATGTGCGCGTGAATGAAGACGCCAGACAGCATTCCATGAGGAGTTTTGTGGTAATCGCTTTTGCGATCGTCGTACCCAATTAGCACAATTTTGTCTTTGAAATACTCTGTGTAGCTCTTGTCTGTATTCTTTAAGACATTTAGGATTGTCAGTAGAGTTGTTTGTGAAACAATATCTTCAATATTGTGATAAGAGCGATAGTTTAAGAGTATTTGGTCTCCTCCCAAATCTTTTGTTGCATCTAGCTGATGATAGCCGCCAATGTGGGCTTGTACGGGCATTAAAGCCGCCTGACCCAGTGTTAAATATTGATTCTTTGAGTTATATCCCAGGTTAATTCCTTGAGGTTTCAGATAACGGAGAGCTAAGGACAGGCTCAGCGCAGACTGTGTTTGACACGGAGATGCTGGAGCGGGCATTGCTCGGAGCATATGACGACGAATTACACGATCGCCTGGATCGAAAACATTATCCGAAAAGCCAATGCGCTCAGCTGGCACCTGCGCTGGAGGATAATGTCTCGGTTTCGTTGGATCATTCATCGCTCCAAAGCAAATCGCAAAAATGTTATCGGTTTGCTGCAAATGCTTTAGGAGTTCAGCATGTCCTTTTCCTTGAGGTTGATCTCGAAAAATATCCAGCCCGATCGCTCGTGGTTGATAAGGCTTTAGTTGTTCTAAAAGCTGGAGGATAGTGCGATCTGACAACGTTGGCTCTTTTAGTCTCTGCAAATCTTCCTCAGTTGCTCGAATGACTAAAATTCGGTCATCTGGTTTTTCAACTGGACGCTGTTGCATCAGGAGATCAAATGCTTGAAGCTCCCAGGATTGTAGCTTGCCATGCCACCGCGCTCCCAAAACAAAACTACTGATCACAACACTAATTAGACAAACAATGAGCAGATCTCTACGGGATTTTTGCTGAGTTGGAATTAGCTCGAAATTTCGCGATGACGAAGCCCTCCCTTTACGAGTGTGCTCCTCCAACCCCTCCTCTCTCCTGAAGCGTAAGCTCTGCCAGGTCAATGGGGGTTGATTTGGATTTTGGAAAATAACTGGCAACCAGGATGCACAGGGATAGCAGTCTTCTAGGCTCTGAAGCTTTTCCCTCGCTTCCCGCACCGCCAAATAGAACCGCTGACCCTTGACCAGTCCAGCCAGCAAATACTTCAAAAAATCATGAGCCACACGATCGGGCACAGGTTGCCGCATTACCACCAATTGCGGTATCCCCAACTGTTCCAGTTCATACACTAATCCCAAGCCGTCGCAGGAATTAAAGATTGCCAACTGTAACCCACGCGCGATCGCCCGCTTTAAGGCAAATCTAAGATCATCGATCGTCAGGCTATCATTCGCATTGATAAAAATGCGCCCTTCACAGTCTTTAGTCTGGCTATGTCCCGCAAAAAACAGAATATCCCACGGTTGCTCCCAAAGCTGCTCGTTGAGTTGTTGGCGCAGTGGCTCAACTAGAAACACCACCTCCGCATCTGGCAGGGTTTCAAGTATGGAGCGATCAACGTTCGTATCAATGCCGTCGCTATCTCCGAGAATGGCGAGGATTCGCACCTTCTTTCTAGCTTTCAACGACTTGCCCAGTTGGTCGGACTTACGAGTGGGCAAACTAAACGCCACTTCCGCGTGGTAACGGTCAATAAAATCCCATGTATGCCAGGGCAGCAGATGTAACCGCCGATCCTGGCAACGCAGCACCACTCGAATCAGGTCATCTCGATTAACCGCTTCCCGCAGTTGAGTGTCAATCACATGAAACGAACCAGACCCTAACCAGGCTTTCAGCTGCTTTTGTAGCTTTTTTGCCTTTTGGCGACAGTCCTCCGCCTGCGTCGCGACCCCAGGTCGAACCGTAATGTTCCCCAGCTTGATGCGTGTCCCTTCTAAAAATGGATAGCTCTGTTGCCACTCCTCCAGACATTGGATAAGTTCTGGCGCAGGCGGCAAGCGTCCATCTTCTTCCGCCGAATGAAGACTGCCTTCTTCCCCTACCTCTAGCGTGACCCGACAGCCCTCTTCTAATCTGCCATCCAGCCTTAGCACCGCTCGTTTACTCATTGATGGCACCCTGACTAAATTTCAAAGGTCTCGGTGACACACTGGTCATCGCAGGTAACTTCCACGCTGAAGCGTTCCCCTGGCTGACCGCTGAACTGAAGCTGAATTGTCTCAGTAATGGCGGCGCTTGCTTGTCCAACCTCATTGCCACGCTCATCGAGCAAGCGTACTTGAACGGCACCCGGCAGCTGGAGGCGATCGCCTACCGGACTGATCTTAATCCCAACCGACACGTCCGTCTCATCCAGAGCAGAAACTCCTACCAGCAGAGCCACCTGGTCATTGTTCGGTGGGTTGCCAAAGTCCAAAACTTTGACTCGACTGATATCAAACACAGCATTACGCGACTGATCCGTTAGCCGATTTTCACTCCGCCCTCTTGCGGCAGCGCCCCATGCCGTTTCAACCTGTTGTGGCGACAACACCGCTGCCATTGGTTGCCAGACAGATGTAAACCTGCCCTGTAACCAATCGCTCAAACGGATCTGGAGCTTACCAGTGAGCCGCTGCTGATATAAGCGCTGCCGCCATGCCTCGTTTTCAATCAGCGCACCCCAAAGCGTAAACGGCACTGCTAGCCTGGGAAAGACAACAGATGCATCGCCCAGGCGTTGAATCAGATTACCCGCTTGGGCATTAGACAGTTCGGCAAGGGGCGCAACTTCAGCTTTTGTCTGTGCGTCTTGGCAAAACTGGATCGTTACCCATAGGGTACTCAAATCCCTCGTTAAGTCTTCGGCATTGAAGCAGTAGGTGCGATCGCCCGAATCATACCGACTCTGCGTTTTTAGCTCCTGATGCGTGGTGTAGCCCCATACTCGAACTGTGTTGGTATCCACATCAACCTGGGTTGCCAGATAATAGTCTGCCGCCCAACTAGGAATATCCACCCATTCTTGGGGAACATCCAGCTCATTTCCAGCAGTTTCATCGGTAGGTATCATGGCAAGTCGAACGGTTCCCGCCGTAATCGTAAAGCCATCGACAAACTCCCAATGTGAGTCCAACGCTGCACGCGATAAGCTGCTCGCGTTAGGCGCATACTCAGTTTTGATCCAGCTCAGAATTGCGGTCAAACAAAGCAGGTTGGTATAAGCTGCCCAGCTCCGATTTAAGGTGGAATGATGTTGGTTCTGTTGCCACTCTGCACGGGTTGGAGCCACCTCCAACCACCATTCAGTTGGTTCTGTAAATGTGAAGCTCATAGGTCATTTTCCTCTGCGTTTTCTTCAGAAGAGGGTTGTTCTGCATATCTAAGCCGAAGCCATTCTTCTAAAGCTGTCCCTCTGTCTTTTACTAGGTCTGGAGTCGGGGAAATATTCATCTCATCTCGACTCCATATCACCAATGTAGTGAGGAGGGCATCCCTGGCTCTGCTTAAGCGCCTTACCACAGTTGGCTGGCTGGTGTTGAGTTCAGCGGCAATCTGTTGCTGAGTTTGGTTTTGCTGATAGTAGCGGCGGAGCACATCTTGCATCTGCGGGTCGAACTGCTCAATAGTCGTCGACAGCAGACTAAACACTTGCTGTCGTTGGTTGAAGCGGTTTTCTAGGTCTTCCTCTGAAAGCATTACGTCCAGACCTGACACTGTTTGAGGATCAGGCAGGTCTGTTTCCTGCCCCTCCTGATTAACAAGGTTCAAAGAAGTGATCGGTGGATAAAGATAGCTACGCATATAGCTTGCTGCCTTTCTCATCCATTGTTCGATTATTTCTGGGCTACAGGGTGGACCCAGTACTGCTAATTGGTGCTGCCGCTCGGTGTTGTAGAGGTTAGCAGCAGCTTCCCACAGTAAGCGATCAGGTTCTGGTAAGCGTTTGATGCCTTCCTGCATCGGTGTGTAAACAGCTTTGAAGCAAACCCAGGCAAGCCAATATTGATCGATCTCTGTAGAAGCTAACCCAGCATGGTGCAACGCGTCGATTAACCCTTTCTTGCTAACCCGCCTGCGAAGTAACGTCCAGGTTGCAACTCCATCGATTTCTCGACGTTGGCGTAGAAGATCTCGCAGGCGGGTAGAGAAGGCAAGTTTGGCATAAACAGACAGACTGGAGCCGCGTTCAGGCTTGAAACCCTTTAAAATCAGATCGATATCGGCGATCGCGAGCTGGAAATAGTCAGAGAGTCCGTGCTGAAGAAGGGCGAATTTTCTGAGTGTTTCCTGAGCAGCCCAGTAGCAAGGTTCCTGCAAATACGCTGAAAGGTGTTTAGCGGCTAAAGTCGTCGTCTGGTCTTGCCAGTTCTTATGCCAGGATAATGCCCAGAAATGCTTTGAAACTGGGATGCTGGATGATTGCTTCAGGCAATTCTGCATGCTTTGGCGTAACCTGCTATCCGTTGCCCATCGGCTGAAACGCTCTGCTTCAAACTGCATAAAGGTCGAGAAAATCTCAGTGAGTTCCTGACGGGGGCGCATAGGTTCAAAAGGTGCGTAAGAAGAGGGCTATGTGCTGGTACGGTCAATCAAGTGGACGAGGTTTCCCTAACCGCCTTGATGGTGGGCAGGGCTTAAATCTCTGCTTAAAGTTTGTCACAAACTAACTGTGAAAGAGAATGATCGCCAGCTAATCCCAAAACTTGATTAAAGTGAGCAGCAATTCGCATCCTGCTCCGGCTCTGGAAATTAGTGGGCTTCTTTCCCTTCATTAGAACAGTGGCATATTGTCGCTATTCGCCAGCAGCAATGATTTAGCTATGGCTTAGGCATAAATTCGGCTCTGTTAGCTATGCGATGATCTCTAACCAAAGGAGTATGAAACTAATTCAGATCGGTTCCTAACTTGGGTCGCTATAGAAAGCAGTGACAACCGTTATGAACTATCAACGTTCTGGCACTTCTGGTAAACGTAGCCAAAAGACATATTTAACCAATCCAAAGGCGATCGCCCATATTGCCAGGAAAGTAGATGAAGCCATCACCATCGCCAGCCAAACTGGAGCCGTCAACTCCTTTGAAGACCTGAAGGATCTGGTTGAAGGTCATAGTCAGGCAACCAGCAAACATCCCATTGGGATGGAACTATGTGAGATTGATGGTGCTATGCGTGGGTTCCGCTTCTACCTGCAAGCTGACCCCGGCAAAACCATCAGCGGCAAGCATCTGGCAATCAAAGCAGGTGCCGAAACCTATGACTATACACCCTCTACACTGGCTGAACATCTGGGGTTTGACTCCCAAACTGAAGCAGACTTCGAGGAGGTGATTGAAACTGAATTAGAGTTCAATGATGAGTTTGGTGATTTGGATCTTGCCAATGATCTGGATACTTCCATGAACCTTGATGACCTTGATGATGACCTGGCTTTTGCTCCCCAACAGCGCCCCCAGAGAAACCTCCAGAGAAATCCACAGGCTGCCCAGGACAAAAGACAAGCAAGCTCAAAGCCTGCCAAACCTCAAAAAGGCGATCGCTATGGCTACCGACAACACCCGATGGAAAAGGTGGCTGACTCCGCCAGACAGACTGCCAACATAGGCTCTGAACTGAATGGCTTAAATGAGTCAGGATTGATTACTCAACTGGCTACTCTCGGTGTTGCCATCAGTGGTTTAGGGTTGCAACAACTGGCAGACATCCTGGAAGAAGCCAAGCGCAAAGGGCAGGAGCAGCGCCTGCAAGCGATTCTCGAAGCCTTACAGCACCAAAATGAACGGGTGCATGATCTGGGAGAACGGTTAACTGAGTTGCGATCGCCCGTTCAACCCAGTACGAATGACAAAGCAAATGAAGAAGAGGTTCTCAGCAGTGTGACCAACCAGGTCGGCGATCGCATCCATCGTCTGGGGCATGACCTTGATCCTGACCACAAGCCATTGCCACCCCTCAAACTCAATCCTGAAGCAGACATTAACCAGAAACTGGATCAGCTTGAGCGCTATCTCAACCAGATGGTTAAAGCGATTGATGGTTTGGAACAGCGTTTAGAAACTCTGGAAGCCACTGTTTATGCACCTCAATCTTCTGTTCAATCAGAGCCAAAAGTAGAAGCTGAAGCTTGGAGGGCGGCTACACAAACATCAGCTAACCATCAAGCACCTGTCAAAGCGGCATCCTTGGAGCAAAGGGCTGTTGCTGAATCTCTAGTTGAATTAGCAGCATTGAATCATCCTGTTGGAACAGAAGCTGACAGCCAGATGATTGATGTGGGTGAACAGCTTTTATTTGTTGAGAAAGCTGGTGAAATACTAGCCATCAATCTGGAAGCGAATGATGGTAACCGGCTCTTTGCTGCCAGTTACCAGGACGGTGCCTGGACGGTGCAAACACCCCTGCCTGAAGACGAGTGCGCCACCCTGCTCAAGCAGGTACAAGCCTTGAGCCACGATCGCACCCGCACTGAACCAGAAGTACGCTTAGCCAAACAATTTAGGCTCAATAGGTAATTCAGGGAGTTAAGGGAGAAGAGTGTCCAATAAAGCACTG